>JAFMJM010000099.1 GCA_017853455.1 Acidimicrobiia bacterium
CCATGATCTCGGAGCAGCAGCAGAGCACGCCGCACCAGCCGTTCTTCTGCTACCTCGCCACCGGCGCGATGCACGCGCCGCACCACGCACCCGCCGAGTGGATCGACCGCTACCGCGGTGCCTTCGACGACGGCTGGGACGCCTGGCGCGAGCGGATCCTCGACCGCCAGCGCGCCGAGGGCATCGTGCCGCCCGACACCGAGGCCACCCCTCGGCCCGAGGGCCTGGCGGCCTGGGACGACCTCCCCGCCGACGAGCAGCGCATCTACGCGCGTCAGATGGAGGTCTTCGCGGGGTTCTTGTCGCACACCGACCACCACGTGGGCCGGGTGATCGCCGCCCTCGAGGAGCTCGGCTGCCTGGAGAACACGATCGTGATGGTCTGCTCCGACAACGGCGCCAGCGCCGAGGGCGGGGTCCACGGCTCGTTCAACGAGCACTCCTGGGCGTTGGGTCAGGAGCACGACTTCGACGTCATGCGCGAGCGGGTCGACGAGTTGGGCGGTCACCGGGCCTACAACCACTACTCGTGGGGCTGGGCCTGGGCCGGCAACACGCCGTTCCGGCTCTGGAAGCGCTACACCTGGCTCGGCGGGGTGCGCACGCCGTTGATCGTCCACTGGCCCGCCGGGACCGACGGCGCCGACCACGGTTCGGTGCGCCCCCAGTTCTGCCACGCCATCGACCTGGCCCCGACCATCCTCGACGCGGCGGGCATCACCGCACCGCCGGTGGTCGACGGGGTCGACCAGCAGCCCCTGCACGGCGCCAGCCTGGTCCCGTCGTTCACCGACGGGTCGGTGCCGTCGCCCCGCTCGACCCAGTACTTCGAGATGCTCGGGTCACGGGCCATCGTCCACGGACGGTGGAAGGCGACCACCGACCACATGAGCCAGGGGGTCCCCGACGAGGACCTCATCCCCGGCAGCCGCGACTTCGCCGACGACACCTGGGCCCTGTTCGACCTCGACGCCGACTTCTCCGAGGCCCGCGACCTGGCCGCCGAGCACCCCGAGGTCGTCCGCGAGCTCGACGAGCGCTGGTGGGCCGAGGCGGGGCGCTACCAGGTGCTGCCCCTCGACGACACGCTCACCGGGCGGGTCGCGGCGATGGAGCCGTCGCCGCATCCACCCCGGGCGCGCTACGTCGTGCTGCCGGGGTCGCGCATCGTGGAGGCCGCCCTCCCCTCGGCGGCGGCGGGCTTCGTCGCCACCGTTCACGTCGACCCCACACCCGACCGCCCCCAGGGTGTGCTGTGCGCCCAGGGCGACTGGAACAACGGCTGGGCGCTCCTGGCCCTCGACGGCCACCTCGTGGTCGTGTTCAACCGGTTCGGGGTCGAGCACCGGTTCGCGTCCGACGCCCCGGTCCCGGCCGGTGCCACCACCCTGGCGGTGGAGTACCGCCGGGAGGACCCCGGCGGTGGTCCGGTGCTCCTGTCGGTCGACGGCGTCGAGGTCGGAGCGGGGACGCTCCCCCTCGACCTCCCGTTCCGGTGGCAGATCGGCGGGTCCCGCCTGCATCTCGGCCACGACCGGGGGCTGCCCGTCAGCGAGACCTACCGTCCGCCGTTCGCGTTCACCGGCACGGTGCGTCGACTCGAGCTCGACCTCCCGCACCTGGCGGCGTTCCTCGACCACCTGGCCGAAGCCCGTGCGGCACTGATCACCGAGTGAGCGGAGGCTCCCGATGAGCGATCGTCACGACCTGGTGGTCCGCGGTGGCACCGTGGCCGACGGCACCGGGGCTGCCGTGCGCGAGGCCGACGTCGCGATCGACGACGGGCGGATCACCGCAGTCGGGGTCGGCGTCGGTCCGGGTCGCGACGAGATCGACGCCGGCGGCCTGCTCGTCACTCCCGGATGGGTCGACGTGCACACCCATTACGACGGGCAGGTGTCGTGGGACTCCCTGCTCGCCCCGTCGTCGTGGCAGGGGGTGACGACCGCCGTCATGGGCAACTGCGGCGTCGGATTCGCTCCGGTGCGCCCCGATCGACACGCCTGGCTGATCGAGCTGATGGAGGGCGTCGAGGACATCCCCGGCACCGCCCTGCACGAGGGGATCTCGTGGGAGTGGGAGTCCTTCCCCGAATACCTCGACGCGCTCGACCGCAGGCACTTCGCGCTCGACGTCGGCGCCCAGGTGCCCCACGCGGCGCTGCGCGGCTACGTCATGGGAGACCGTGGTGGCGACCACACCGAGGTGCCGACCGGAGCCGAGATCGAGCGGATGGGTGCACTCGCCGCCGAGGGGGTGCGTGCCGGCGCACTCGGGTTTTCGACGTCGCGCACGGTGAACCACCGCTCGAAGAGTGGGGCGTTCACGCCGTCGCTCACCGCGACCGCCGCCGAGCTGCTCGGCATCGCCCGGGCGGTGGGAGCGACCGGGCAGGGGGTGCTCGAGGTCGTCGCCGACCTCGACGACGTCGACGGCGAGTTCGCCCTCATCCGCTCCCTGGCCGAGGTCAGCGGTCGGCCCGTCTCCTTGACGGTGCTGCAGAACCCGGCCCGTCCCGACGTCTGGCGGCGCGTCCTCGACCTGATCGGCGACGCCGCCGCCGCCGGGGTGCCGATGAACGGCCAGGTCCCGACCCGTCCGGTCGGGATGGTGATGGGGATCGACAGCCGGGTCAACCCCTTCGTCGCCTCGCCGACCTACTCGGGGCTCGCCGCGCGCGGCCGCGCCGCCCTCGTCGCGGGCCTCCGTGACCCCGAGGTGCGGTCGTGGGTGCTGTCCGAGACCGAGGCGGCGCGCGACCACAGCCCCCTCACCCGGTTCCCGGCGGCCTTCCCGCTCGGGGACCCGCCCGACTACGCGCCGCCACCCGCCTCCAGCGTGCGCGCCGTCGCCGCCCGCGAGGGCCGGTCGGAGTTCGCCGTCGCCCTCGACATGCTCCTCGCCGACGACGGAACCGGCCGTCTGTACCTCCCGGTCATGAACTACGCCGACGGCGACCTCGCGGCCACCCGCGCGATGCTCACGCACCCGAACACGGTCCCCGGTCTCGGCGACGCCGGCGCCCACTGCACGCTCATCTGCGACGCCTCGATGCCGACGTTCCTGCTCACCCACTGGGCCCGCGACGCCGCGCCCGCGGAGCGTCTGCCGGTCGAGTACGTCGTGAAGCGCCAGACCGCCGACACCGCCGACCTCGTCGGGCTCGGCGACCGCGGCCGGTTGCTGCCCGGTCGGCGAGCCGACCTCAACGTGGTCGACCTCGACCGTCTCGGCACGGGCACGCCCGAGCTGGTGGCCGACCTGCCGGCGGGTGGGCAACGCCTGGTGCAGCGCGCGTCGGGCTATCGCGCCACGGTCGTCGCCGGGACGGTGGTGCACCGGGACGGCACCGACACCGGCGCCCGCCCCGGTCGGCTCGTGCGCGGCGCCCGGGGCGTCTGAGCCTCCGGACGACCGGTCGAACCGGTCGACCGGTCGACCCGATCAGGACGGTGCGGCCTGGGGTCCGCGCACGACCCGCCCCGGACGGGCGTCGGTGCACTCTCCGGCCTCCACCACGGTCTCGCCGGCCACGACGGTGGCGAGGTAGCCCCGTGACCGCTGCACCATCCGGCCCGCACCCGCCGGCAGGTCGAAGACCATCTCGGGACGCTCCATGCCCAGGTTGTCGAAGTCGATGACGTTGACGTCGCCGCGCATGCCGGGTGTGAGCACCCCGCGGTCGTCGAGCCCGTAGAGCCGGGCCGGACCCTGGGTGAGCCGCTGCACCGCGTACTCGAGGCCGATGCGCGGGCCGCGTCGACGGTCGCGGACCCAGTACGACAGGAGGTACGTGGTCATCGACGCGTCGCAGACGATGCCGCAGTGCGCGCCGCCGTCGCCGAGCCCCTGCACCGTGATCGGATCGGTGATCATGTCGTGGATGGCCTCGTAGCCGTACCCGCCGTAGTTGAGCAGCGGGTAGAGCAGGAACTCGCGGCCGTCCTGTCGGAGCATGAGGTCGTAGGCCACCTCGTCGGACGACCGGCCTTCGCGCGCCGCGATGGCGGCGACGGTCTGCTCCTTGGTGGGCTCGTAGTCGAGGTCGTCGCCCAGCGGGAAGAACCGGTCGAAGGGCGTGCCGGCCATCTGGGCCGACATGGTCCCGGGCACGGCCGGGCCCTGGCCCTCGGCCAGGATGCGGGCGCGCACCTCGGGGTCGCGCAGGCGGGCGATGCGCTCGGAGAACGGGAGGTCGAGGAGCCCGGCGTAGGTCGGGCGGGCGCGGAACGGGTTGGCGCGCGACTGGTGCCCCACCAACATCCCGAAGCAGCGGGAGGCGACCTGCGGGTGAATGGGCACGCCGTCGGCCCGGGCGGCGCGGGCCGCGTCGAGCTGGAGCCGCCACTGGTCGGGGACGTCGTGCCACTGCATCACGAGGAACGACGTGGTGACCCCGGTCTGACGCGCCATGCGGATCATCCAGTCGAGCTCGTGCTCGGCGGCGTCCTCGGCGTCGCCGGCGGCGCGCCCGCCCACCCCGGCCGGCGCGATCTCGAACACGCCGTGGCCGACCCGGGCCATGGCCTCGCCGATGGCGAACAGCTCGTCCTCGGCGGCGAAGGTCCCGGGCACCGGCTCACCGTCGATCGCCCGGTGGCCCATGGTCCGGCTCGTCGAGAAGCCGAGCGCACCGGCCCGGACGGCCTCCTCGACCAGACGGGCCATCTCGGCGATGTCGTCGGCGGTGGCGGCCTCGTTGCGGGCCCCCCGCTCCCCCATCACGTAGGCCCGCAGCGCGCCGTGGGTGGCGTGCGCGCCGACGTCGATGGAGCGCGGGAGCCGCTCGAGGGCGTCGAGGTACTCGGGGAAGGTCTCCCAGTCGAAGGCCATCCCCTCGTGGAGGGCGGTGCCGGGGATGTCCTCGACCCCCTCCATCAGCCCGATCAGCCACTCGTGCCGGGCCGGGTCGACCGGGGCGAAGCCCACGCCACAGTTGCCCATGACCGCGGTCGTCACACCGTGCCAGCTCGACGGGGTGAGGTGCGGGTCCCAGGTGGCCTGGCCGTCGTAGTGGGTGTGCACGTCGACGAATCCCGGCGTGACGAGTGCGCCGTCGGCGTCGATCTCGCGACGGGCGGCGCCCACGCGCCCGATCTCGGTGACGATGCCGTCGTCGATGGCGACGTCGGCGGTGCGGGCGGGCGCTCCGGTGCCGTCGACGAGACGGCCGGCGCGGATGACGAGATCGTGCACGGGGACCTCCTTGGTGGGGCGAGGCTAACCCGGTGGACGACGGGCCCTCACGACCCCGGGCCGGAATCCGTCCGCAGGGTGACCGCGAACTCGCCGACCGGGACGCGCCGGAGGGTCCGCCGACCGAGCACGGCGTCGCGGGCGTGCTGGAGGGCCCGGTTGTCCCAGACGACGAGGTCGCCGACCCGCCACTCGTGACGCACGACGTTCCTGGCGTCGTAGAGCACGGCCCACGCCCGGGTGAGGAGTTCCTCCCCGACCGCCTCGTCGACGCCGAGGACCGTGTCGGTCTGCATGGCGGTGGCGGTGAGGACGATCTCCCCGGTGACCGGATGGGCCCACAGCAGGGGGTGCTCGGCGGAGGGGGCGCCGGGATCGAGGTCGGCGAGCCGGTACCGGCGGTCGCCGCGGGCGTCGGTGAGTGGATAGACGTGTCGGGCCGACCGGCCCGTGAGGTCGGCTCGGGTCCGGGGGTCCAACCGGCGGGCGGCGCGCACGCCGTCGGCGAAGCGGGTGTGGGTCGGCCGCTCCGGAACCTCGAGGGCGTAGAGGGAGATCACCTCGAGGGGCGTCGGGGTGAACTCCAGGTCGAAGTGGAACAGGTACTCGCCGTCGCCGAGTCGGCCGCCGTCGGCGACGTTGGAGACCAGCGTCCATTCGGCACCGGTGCCGCTCTCGTCGAGCACCGGACCGAAGGTGCGCATGAGCCCGATCTGTCGCTCGGCGGCGAGGTCCGGGACCCGCCACAGCAGCAGACGGTGGGTGGCGAGCAGTCGGCGCAGGTCGGGCGCCGCCGCCGTCACGGCGAGCGGGTCGGCGAGGTCGAGGTCGAGCACCTCGGCCCCGAACGGACCGGCGAAGGGAACGGCCCGCACGGGTCAGCCCGCCGGGTGCCGGTCGGTGCGGACGAGCACGACGGTGCGCCCGACGGTCCGCCGGTCCTCCATGGCGTCGAGGGCGAGGGGGAGGTCGGTGAAGTCGACCACCCCGCCCACGACCGGGCGGATCGCTCCGGCGTCGAGCAGGGCGAGGAGTCGTGCGTGCACGGCGTCGCCGACGGAGCGGGGGGTGATGTTGAACCCGGTCGCCCGGCGCGCCGCCTCGGGGAACGACGTGTACGACAGCAGGACACCCCCGGTGGAGAGGTTGCCGAAGCACAGGGTGCGGCCGGTGACGGCGGCCTCCTCCTCGGCCTCGATGCCCGAGGCGAACCCGACGACCAGGTGCAGGCCGCCGTAGGTGAGGCACCGCAGCGACCGGGTGGCGGTCTCGCCTCCGACGCCGTCGAAGACCAGGTCGACCCCCCGCCCGTCGGTGACCGCGTCGACGACCGCCACGAAGTCCTCGGAGTGGTGGTCGACCCCGACGTCGGCGCCGAGGTCGCGGGCCAGTGCCACCTTGTCGGCACCGCCCGCGACCGCGATGACCCGAGCGCCCGCCGCGTGCGCCAGCTGCACCGCTGCCGATCCCACCCCGCCGGCCGCGGCGTGCACCAGGACGGTCTGCCCCGCGGCGCAGCGACCCCGTTCGAAGAGTCCGAGGTGCGCGAGGTGGAACGGGAAGAAGAACGCCGCGGCGCCGACGTCGTCGAGGTCGGCGGGGGCGTCGAACACCATGTCGGCGGGGGCGACGAATGCCTCGGCGTGGGCCCCGAACGCGCCGCTCGCCGTGGCCACGACCCGGCGGCCCAGCCAGGCTTCGGCGCCCGGGCCCGCGGCGTCGACCACGCCGGTTCCCTCCATGCCCAGCACGTACGGCATCGGTGGATCGACGGTGAGGTAGCGCCCGCGGCAACCGTCGACCTCGTTGAAGTTGCAGACGGTGGCGGCCGTCCGCACCCGGACCTCGCCCGGTCCGGGCGCGGGATCGTCGACCTCGTCGAGGTGCAGGACGGCGGACGGTCGACCGGCGGCGTGGACGCGCCAGGCCCGCACGGCGTCAGCCCCGGGGCGGGCGTGGGCGGCGGGGCACGAACGGGCTGGTGCGCGCCACGTAGTCCTCGTACCCCGCCCGGCGCTTCACGAGCGACTTCTCGAGCAGCGTGACCCCCGACACCCGGCGCAGGAACAGCGTCATGACCGCCGCCCCGATCAGGCCGAACGCACCCAGGCCGCTCTCGGCCGCCACGAGTGCGATCCCCCACCACACGCAGGCGTCGCCGAAGTAGTTGGGGTGGCGGGTGTAGCGCCACAGGCCACGGTCCATCGTGGTGCCGGCGTTGGCGGGGTCGGCCTTGAACCGGACCAGCTGAGCGTCACCGACCGCCTCGAAGCCGAGTCCGAGGGCCCACACCACCACACCGACGACCGCCAGCACGCCGAGACCGGGCGTGCGGGGCACCTGCCCGAGCTGCACGCCGATGGAGACGATCCACATCAGCACGCCCTGCAGGGCGAACACGGTCACGAGGCTCACGATCCAGAATCGCGACCCCCACTGTTTGCGCATGGCCTTGTAGCGGTAGTCCTCGCCGTGTCCGAGGTTGCGCCAGGCGAGGTACCCCGACAGGCGCAGACCCCACACGGTGACCATCCCGACGAGCAGCCACTGGCGGGCGTCGTTGCCGTCGACGGTGATCCGCACCGCCCAGGCCACCAGCACGAAGCCGAGTCCCCACACGAGGTCGACGATCGAGGCGTTGCGCACGGCGACGCTGATCACCCACGTGGTGAGCATCATCGCCGCGATCACGACGGCGGCACTGACCATGGCGGTGGCGGTCGGGCTCATCGGCGGTCGGCTCCCGGTCGGCGGTGGGTGGTCATCGTCGCACGTTCGGCGAGCAGGGTGTCGACGGTGGCGTCGACGGCGAGCCATTCGCGGTCGAGCCACTCGGTGCGGGCGGTCACGCCGTCGGGGACGTCGGACCGGTCGACCCGGCGGCAGTCCAGCAGTACGGGAGCCGGGGGCGGGATGGCGGCCAGGATGCCCCGGAAGGTGTCGAGGCCCTCGAAGCCGGCGTGGGCGACGAACACGACGTCGGCGTCGGGCGCGCCGTCGAGGACCGCCAGGGTGCCGGCGGGCCGGGGTGGGTTGCAGTGGCGCAGACCGGCCAGCCGGGCGGCCCGATCGGGACTGCGCTCCGCGAGGCGGGCGAGACCGCG
This sequence comes from Acidimicrobiia bacterium, assembly GCA_017853455.1. Classification (GTDB taxonomy): domain Bacteria; phylum Actinomycetota; class Acidimicrobiia; order IMCC26256; family PALSA-555; genus CAIUKV01. The sequence goes on from JAFMJM010000099.1 coordinate 8,301, forward strand.
GGCCCGCTCGGCCGGATTGGCCCGGGTCCCCTCGGGGAAGATCACGATGCACGCGTCAGGA
>JAFMJM010000100.1 GCA_017853455.1 Acidimicrobiia bacterium
GTCGGCGCCGCGCAGCGGCGACACGGTCACCGCGGTGACGATCAGACCCACCTCGGCCAGGGCGGCGACCACCTCGTGGAGCACGGCGGCGTGCACCGCCGGATCACGGACGATCCCGCCGCGTCCCACCCGGGCGCGGCCGGCCTCGAACTGCGGCTTGACCAGCAGCACCCACTCGGTGCGGTCGTGCCCGCACGCGGCGAGCGCCCCGGCGACGGTCGCCAGGGAGATGAACGACAGGTCGGCGACCACCAGGTCGACCGGACCACCGAGGGCGGCGGCGTCGAGGGAGCGGACGTTGGTCCGTTCGGCGACGACGACCCGCCGGTCCTGGCGGATCCGCCAGGCCAGCTGGCCCCGACCGACGTCGACGGCGTGGACCCGGGTCGCCCCGCGTTGGAGCAGGCAGTCGGTGAAGCCACCGGTGGACGCCCCGGCGTCGAGGGCCACCAGCCCGGTCGGGTCGATCCCGAAGTCGTCGAGGGCGCCGGCCAGCTTCTGCCCGCCCCGCGAGACGTACTGCGGACCGTCGCCGACGACCGCGATGGCGGTGCCGGCGTCGACCCGCCGGGCCACGGTGGTCACCGGCATCCCGCCGACGCGCACCTTCCCGTCGGCCACGAGCCGGGCCGCCCCGGTCCGGGAGTCGGCCAGTCCACGGCGCACGAGTTCGACGTCGAGGCGTCGCCTCACCACCGCCATGGGCACTCCGGATCCTTTCGGGGCGTGGATCCCCCACAGTACGCCCGGTACGGCGCCCGGTGACGGCCGACCGGGCGGTTCGTCCGGGTCGTCCCGTCCGGGCTCAGGCGCCGAGGTGGTCGGCGATCCGGTCGGCCAGGGCGTCGAGATCGGCCCCCAGGAAGGGCGGGGGCGGGTCGGGCACGGGTTCCTCGCCGGGCCCCGGGGTGTGCGACGCCACGCCGGACAGGACCAGGGCGAACGGCCACCCCAGGCGGTCGGCGAAGTCGCCGTCGGTGGTGGGCCGGTCCCCCACCATCACTCCCCGGCGGCCGAGCCGCTGGTGGACCATCTCGGCGCTCGGTGCGAACGGCTTGCCCGCCACCTCGGGGTCCCGGCCGCCCGCGGTCCGCACGGCCGCGACCAGCGACCCGGCGCCGGGGAGCAGACCACCGGACACCGGATAGGTGGCGTCGAGGTTGGTGGCGACGAAGCGGGCACCGTCACGCACCGCGCGCGCCGTCCGCTCGAGCACGTCGTAGTCGAAGGCACGGTTGAGGCCGACGACCACGGCCTCGGCCGGCCCGTCGGTCACCGGTTCGAACCCGTTGGCCGTCAGCGCCTCGACGACCCCCGGGCCGCCGCACACCAGGACCCGGGCCCCCGGCTCGAGCGACGTCGTGAGCAGGTCGGCCGCCGCCAGGGCCGACGTCAGGACGTGCGCCGGATCGGCGTCGATCCCGCACCGGCCCAGCTTGGCCACCACGTCACCGACCGGATGGCTCGAGTTGTTCGACATGAACCCCACGAGGAGCCCGGCGGCGCGCATGCGCTCCACGGCGGCCGCGGCTCCCGGGACGGGCTCGTCGCCCCGCCAGATCACCCCGTCGAGGTCGCAGCAGACGACGCCGCTCACGTCAACGCCGCCGCGACCCGGTCGAGGGCCTCGCGGTAGTCCGGGTCGGGCCGCATGGCGACGGCCAGGCGCAGATGCGCGCCGGCCGCCACGACGTCACCCCGGCGCAAGCGGCACAGGCCGAGCCCGTAGTGGGCGTAGTCGTTGACCGGGTCGAGTTCGACCGCCTTCGCGAACTCCGCCTCGGCCGCGGCCATCCGCCCCGTGGCGTAGTAGGCCCGGGCGAGCGCCTCCCGGACCGAGCCCTGCTCGGGCTCGAGGTCACGGGCCCGCTCGAGGGCGACCACCGCCCGGCGGGGGTCGTCGGCCAACATGGCACTGCCCTCCTGGAAGGCGACGAACGCCTCGTACTCCTGCACCCCGATCCTCCCTCGGTCGTCGGCGCCCCACCCCGTCGGGTGGACGGGCGCCCGGTACCCGACGCGCGGGCTTCGTCGTGGGACAATCGGCCCTTCCCCACGACGAAAGTTGGCCCGTGCCCGCCTTCCAACCCTTCCGCGGCCTGCGTTACGCCTCGCTCACCGACGTCAGCGACGTCGCCGCCCCACCCTACGACGTCATCCACGACGACGAGCGCGAGGTGCTCGCCGCCCGCGACCCCCACAACGCCGTGCAGCTGATCCTGCCCCACGACTCCGCGCACGGCGACCGCTACGAGACCGCCGCGGCCCTGCTCGACGGCTGGCGCACCGCCGGCGTCCTCGCTCCCGACGCCGACGCCGCCTTCTACGGCTACCGCATGTCCTTCACCGACGCGCACGGTCACGACCGGGTCACCCACGGCGTCATCGGCGCCCTCGGACTACCCGACGGCGGGCCCGGGACCGGCGACATCCTCCCGCACGAGTGCACCATCCCGAAGCACCGCTCCGACCGCCTGTCGCTGCTCGCGTCCACCCGCACCAACCTCGACCCGATCTGGGGGCTGACCCCGGCCCACGTCGCCCGGCTGGTGGGTGAGCCCGGGCCCGGTGCGCAGGAGGCGGTCGACGCCGCGGGCGTGCACCACACCGCCTGGGCCATCACCGACCCCGAGCGCGTCGCCGCCATCGCCGACGCCGTGGCCGCCGCACCGCTGGTCCTGGCCGACGGTCACCACCGCTTCGAGACCGCCTGTGCCTACCGGGCCGACCGGCCCGCCGACGACGCCGGGGCCGCCGCGATCATGACCCTGGTCGTCGAGCTGGCCGAGGAGGAGCTGTGGGTCGCCCCGATCCACCGCCTGGTCGCCGGGGCGCCCGACCTGCGCGGGCGCCTGGCCCACGCCTTCACCGTCGAACCCGTCGCCGCCGGGGTCGACGGCCTCGAGGACGCCATGGCCGCCGCCGGGGCCCTCGGCTTCGTCGACCGGGAGGGCGCGGCGCTGCTCCATCCCCGGGCCGACGTCGTGGCCGGGCCGCTCGAGGCCGAACCGCCCGAGGCCCGCGGCACCGACGCCGCCCTCTTCGAGAGCGTGGTGCTCCCGCTGCTGGCCGACGCCACGCTCGAGTTCCGTCACGACGCCGCGGCGCTCGCGGCCGCGGTCGACCGGGGTGACGCCGATGCGGTGATCCTGCTGCGTCCCGTGGCCGTCGCCGACATCCGGGCGGCGTCCTACGCCGGCGTGCGGATGCCCCAGAAGACCACGTTCTTCGCCCCCAAGCCGCGCACCGGCCTGGTGTTCCGCTCGCTCGACGACTGAGACCGATCCGGTCGACCCGACCGGCGCGCGCCAGTCGGGTCGTGGATCAGTTGACGGTCCAGGTGCTCCCGGACGCGATGAGCTTCGCGAGATCGCCGGCGCCGTCGCGCTCCGACGCCAGGGCCAGCTGCTGCTGGCTCTGGACCTCGTAGACCGGACGGGCGACGTCGCGGAACACCCCCACCGGAGTGGGCATGCCCGGGTGCTCGGCGAGCCGGGAGATGGCGAACGCCAGCGTCGGGTCGTAGCGGTGCTCGTCGTGGACGAGCAGCCGGTCCACCCCGACCTCGGCGACGTCGACGATGACGCACTCACCGAACTCGTTGAGGGCGACGCCCTTCTCACCCTCGGCGCCGAAGCGGATCGGCTCGCCGTGCTTCAGGTCGATGAGCATGTCGGCCCGCACGTCCTTCGCGGTGAGACCCTCGAACGCGCCGTCGTTGAAGACGTTGCAGTTCTGGTAGATCTCGACGAAGGCCGCGCCCTCGTGCTCGTGGGCCCGCCGCAGGACGTCCATCATCAACTTGCGGTCCATGTCGTGGGCGCGGGCGATGAAGGTCGCCTCGGCACCCAGCGCCAGCGACACCGGGTTGAACGGCTGGTCGATCGACCCGAAGGGCGACGACTTCGTGATCTTGCCCTGCTCGCTGGTCGGCGAGTACTGACCCTTGGTCAGGCCGTAGATCTGGTTGTTGAACATCACGATCTTGAGCCCGACGTTGCGACGGAGCGCGTGGATCAGGTGGTTGCCACCGATCGAGAGCATGTCGCCGTCGCCGCCGATGACCCACACGTCGAGCTCGGGCCGGGCCAGCTTGACCCCGGTCGCCACGGCCGGCGCACGCCCGTGGATGCTGTGGATGCCGTAGGTCTCCATGTAGTAGGGGAACCGGGCGGCGCATCCGATGCCCGACACGAACACCGTGTTCTCGGGCTGGATGCCCTGCTCCGCGAAGAGCAACTGCACCGCCGCGAGGATGGAGTAGTCCCCGCAGCCGGGGCACCAGCGGACCTCCTGGTCGGTCTGGTAGTCCTTGCGGGTGAAGGTGACGGCCTGCTCGCTCATGGTCAGATCATCTCCAGGATGGCGTTCTCGATCTCGGAGGCCCGGAAGGGAAGTCCCTGGACCTTGGTGAGGCTCTTGGCGTCGACGAGGTACTCCGCCCGGACCAGCCGCGACAGCTGCCCGAGGTTCATCTCGGGGACCAGCACCTTCGGGTAGCGGGCCAGCACCTCACCGAGGTTCGCCGGGAACGGGTTGAGGTGGCGCAGGTGGGCGTGGGCGACCTTGTGGCCGGCCGCGCGGGCCTGTCGGACCGCCTGCTGGGCGACGCCCCAGGTGCTCCCCCAGCCGAGCACGAGCAGCTCCGCGCCGTCGGGGTCGTCGACCTCGACGGGAGCGATGTCGGCGGCGATGCCGGCGACCTTCGCCTGACGCAGGTGCATCATCGTCTCGTGGTTGACCGGGTCGTAGTTGACGTTCCCGGTGCCGTCCTGCTTCTCGATGCCCCCAACGCGGTGCATGAGCCCCGGGGTGCCCGGCAACGCCCACGGGCGGGCGAGGGTCTCGGGGTCGCGCAGGTACGGCCAGTAGTCGTCGCCGTGGTTCGGCTCGGTCTGGAACTCGACGCTGATCTCAGGGAGCGACTCGACGTCGGGGAGCAGCCAGGGCTCGGCACCGTTGGCGAGGTAGCCGTCGGTGAGGAGCAGGACCGGCGTGCGGTACTTGAGGGCGATGCGCGACGCCTCGATGGCGGCGTCGAAGCAGTCGCTCGGGGTCGCCGCGGCCACGATCGGCATCGGGGCCTCACCGTGGCGGCCGTACATGGCGAGCATGAGGTCGGCTTGCTCGGTCTTGGTGGGCAGCCCGGTCGACGGCCCGCCGCGCTGGACGTCGAGGACGACCATCGGCAGCTCGACCATCACCGCGAGGCCCATCGCCTCGGACTTGAGGTCGACGCCAGGACCGCTCGTCCCGGTGACCGCCAGGTGACCGGCGAACGCCGCACCGATGGCCACGCCCGCCGCGGAGATCTCGTCCTCGCACTGCAGCGTGCGGACGCCGAAGTTCTTGTGCTTGGACAGCTCGTGGAGCACGTCGGAAGCCGGGGTGATCGGGTACGACGCGTAGGTGACCGGCAGCTTCGAGAGGTAACCGGCGGCGACGAACCCGTAGGCCGTGGCGAGGTTCCCGGTGATCTGGCGGTAGGTGCCCGGCGCCAGGCTGGCCGGCGCGATCTCGTAGGGGTGCTCCCACAGCTCGGCGGTGTCGCCGAAGTTGTACCCGGCCTTGAACGCCGCCAGGTTGGCGCCGAGGACCAGCTCGCGCTTGGCGAACTGCTTCTCGATCCAGGCGATGGTCGGCTCGACCGGTCGCGTGTAGAGCCACGACAGCAGACCGAGGGCGAAGAAGTTCTTCGAGCGCTCGGCGTCGCGGGGCTTGACCCCGAGCTCCCGGGTCGCCTCGAGCGTCATCGACGTCATCGGCACCTGGATGACCCGGAACGCCGACAGCGAGCCGTCCTCGAGCGGGCTGGCCTGGTAACCGGCCTTCTCGAGGTTGCGCTCCTCGAAGGCGTCGGCGTTGACCAGCAGCGTGCCGCCCGGGGCGAGCTCACCGATGTTGGCCTTGAGCGCCGCCGGGTTCATCGCGACGAGCACCGTCGGCAGGTCACCGGGGGTGAGGATGTCGTGGTCGGAGATCTGCACCTGGAACGACGACACACCGTTGACCGTGCCGGCGGGGGCGCGGATCTCGGCCGGGTAGTTGGGCAGCGTCTGCAGGTCGTTGCCGAAGGCGGCACTGACGTCGGTGAACCGGTCACCGGTGAGCTGCATGCCGTCGCCGGAGTCGCCAGCGAAGCGGATCACGACCTGCTTCAGCGGCTCGGGCTTGAGCGACGTGGAGTCGGGGGTCACTCGTCCTCGTTTCGTGTTCGCTGGACCTGACCCCGGGATTGGGGGCCGCGTGGGCACACCCAGCCTCCGCCCGGCGTGCAGCCGTGTCTGAGTCTATGGCACCCCGACCCGCGATCCGGGACCCCGGGCGCGGATCCGCCGCGCGCCGGGCGGACCGGTGGACGTCACGGGACCGCGAGGTCGGCCAGGCGCGCCTGGGCCCGGGTCCGCGAACGCTCGCGCTGCGCGGGCGTCGCCCGGGCGACGTGGCTCGCCTCGACCTCGACCTTGGCGCCGCGGGCACCCGACGCCGTGGCGAAGAAACGCCGTCGGACGGCGCCGACGACGACCACCTCGTCACCCGGAGCGAGCCCGTCGAGCCAGGCCGGCGGGTCCCAGACGGTGACCGGCACCGACGTGGCCGCCGCCTGACCGGGAACCGGGGCGGTGATCGACAGGCTCGCCAGGCGGGCTCCCGAGGCGAGCACCCGGACCTCGACCCCGGTCGAGCAGGGCCCCCACACGACCGCCAGGTTGCCACACCCGGCGGACGGTTCGGCCGGAGCACCGACGGCCGGGACGCGGACCTTCTTCGTCGTGCTCGCCGTGCTCGTGCGCTTCGTCGACGTCATCGGACACCTCCGGTTCGGGCTCCCGGAGCGGGAGCCGGTTCGGGGGGAGGTGACGGGGAGGCGACCGACGCCGGACGGCGTGGTGGAGAACCTACGCCCGGGGTGTGACGGTCTCAGCGCAGGGCGGCGAGACGGGCCCCGACGTCGCTGAAGTCGGGATCGGCCCGCCGGACCCGTCCGAACAGGTCGCGGGCGGTCGAGATGTTGCCCGCCCGCTCCTCGAGGTCGGCGAGGGCGTACCAGAGCCGCAGGTGGTGCTCACGCGGACGGGCGACGGTCTTGGCCTTGCGGCGCAGCGCGTCGAGCGCCTCGTCGAGGCGTCCGCGGTCGGCGAGCGACCCGGCCAGGACGATGCGGCCCTCGGTGACGATCGCCGCGGACGGCGACGAGATGCCGAGCTCGTCCCAGAGCTCGTCGACCCGCTTCCAGCGCTTCTGGGCCCGGTAGCAGTCCATGAGGACGGCGTGCTGCTCGGCCGAGTCGGTCAGGGCGACGAACGCCTCGAGCTCCTTGGCCGCCGCCCGGTAGTTGCCGACCCGGTACTCGGCGAGGCCGGTGAGCTCACGCACGGTCGACGAGTCGGGCAGGGCGTCACGGACGGGCCGCAGGATGCGCAGGGCCTCCCGGTCCCGGTCCCCGGAGAACGCCTCGGCGGCCTCCATCACCTGACCGAGGAGGTACGGGCCTCGCCGCCCGCCGAGCCGCAGGATCTCCCGCTCGACGTCGGGCGTCGGCTTCGACCGCCGGCGGCGCGGGGCCTCGGCGGTGTAGCGACGACCCTTCGGTGCGGCGACCGCCGGCTTGCGCTCGCCCACGACCCGAAGCGGCGCCGGGCGACGCTCGCGGACCGGGGCGTCGTCCTCGACCGGGCGCCGGGCGGCCGTGCGGGGCGCACCGTGGGGACCGAAGCCGGCTCCCTGCGGGTCAGCCCGCCGGGCCGGCCGTTCGTCGCGAGCCGGACCGCTGCGCGACGCTCCCGATCGGGGCGCTCCCGCACGCGGACCGCCGGACGACGTCCCACCGGAACGCGGGCCACCCGAACGGGCACCACTCGCGGACCCCCCACCGGAACGCGGACCGTCGGTACGCGAGCCAGCCGAGCGAGGACCACCGGACCGGGGTCCGCCCGAGGACGAGCCACCGGAGCGAGCCCCACCTGATGCCGGACCACCCGAACGGGCACCACCGGGGCGGGGGCCACCGGAACGCGCGCCGCCCGCCGAGGAACCACCAGAGCGCGGGCCATCGCCACGCGTCCCAGCCGAGCGAGGACCACCAGAACGGGGGCCACCCGAACGGGGGCCACCGGAGCGGGCACCACCCGACGACGAACCACCGGAACGGGCACCACCCGACGACGACCCACCGGAACGGGCACCACCCGAACGGGCACCACCCGACGACGAACCACCGGAGCGGGCACCACCCGAACGGGCACCACTCGCGGACCCCCCACCGGAACGCGGACCGTCGGTAC
>JAFMJM010000101.1 GCA_017853455.1 Acidimicrobiia bacterium
GAGGGCCGCGAGCGCGCCGTCTGACGACGGCGGATCGGCGCGTCAGCGCCGATCCGGCAGACCCCGGCGCGTCAGCGCCGATCCTGGAGGAAGGGATATCGCGCGCGGGTCTCCGCGACGTGGGCGGGGTCGAGGTCGGCGAGCAGCGTCGTCTCGACCCCGGTGCTGCCGACGTCGGGGGCGACGGCGATCTCGTCGCCGAACGGTCCGATCACCGCCGAGTCGCCGGCGTAGTCGAGCCCGCCACCCGACCCGACCCGGTTGACCCCCACGACGTAGGCCTGGTTCTCGATCGCCCGCGCCCGCAGCAGCGTCTGCCAGTGGGTGCGCCGACCGGCCGGCCAGTTGGCGACGACGACGTAGGCGTCGGTGACGGGGGCGAGGGCCCAGAACTCGTCGGCGAAGCGCAGGTCGTAGCAGACGAACAGGCTCAGGCGGACGTCGCCGACCGTGATCGTGACGTGCTCGTGCCCGGCGTCGTAGTGCTCGTGCTCGCCGGCGAACGTGAACGGGTGGATCTTGCGGTACCGGTGGCGCTCGCCGGCCGGCCCGGCCACGACCAGGCAGTTCGACGGACGCGTCGCCCCGGGCACCCGCTCGGGCACCGAGCCGCACACCCAGATCCCGTGGGCGAGGGCCTGCTCGGCGAGGAACGTCACGCTCGGACCGTCGGCGTCCTCGGCCACGACGTCGATCGCCGTCGAGAACCCGGTGGAGTACGTCTCGCTCAGGACCACGAGACCGGCCCCGGCCCCCGCGGCGTCGGCGATCCGCGGGACCAGCCGGGCGCAGGTGGCCTCCCGGTCCTCCCACACGATGTCGTGCTGGACGGCGGCGACCCGCAGGGCGCTCACGCCGGACCCCGGAGCCGACCCAGGCGCTCGACCGCCTCGACCAGCACCTCCTCGCGCTTGCAGAACGTGAAGCGCACCAGCGGCAGGCCGGCGGCGGTGTCGTCGTAGAACACCACGCAGGGCACCGCCACCACCCCCACCCGTCCGGCCAGGGCCCGGCAGAAGGCCAGGCCGTCGGTCTCGCCGAGCGGGGTGATGTCGACGGTCACGAAGTAGGTGCCCGCCGCGGGGAACACCGTGAAGCCGGCCGCGGCCAGTCCGTCGGAGAGGAGGTCGCGCTTGGCGGCCAGGGTGGCGGCGTGCTGGGTGAAGTACTGGTCGGGCAGCCGCAGCCCCACGGCGGCGGCCCGTTGGAACGGCGCGCTCGACGAGTAGGTGAGGAACTGCTTGACCGCCCGCACCGCCGCCAGCAGCGGCGCGGGGGCGCACACCCAGCCCGTCTTCCAGCCCGTCACCGAGAACGACTTGCCCGCGGAGGAGATGAGGATCGTGCGTTCGCGCATTTCGGGCAGCGTGGCCATCGGGATGTGCTCGCCGTCGTAGACCAGGTGCTCGTACACCTCGTCGGTGATGCAGATCAGGTCGTGGGCGACGCACAACTCGGCGATGAACGTGAGCTCGGCGCGGGTGAACACCTTGCCCGTGGGGTTGTGGGGCGAGTTGAGCAGCACCGCCCGGGTGCGGGGGGTGATCGCCGCCCGGAAGGCGTCGGGGTCGAAGGTGTAGTCGACCCCCTCGGGTCCGCCGGGCGGGTGCAGGGTGACGACCCGCCGACGCGCGCCCGCCAGGGCGATCGCCGCGGCGTAGACGTCGAAATAGGGCTCGAAGGTGACCACCTCGTCACCGGGCTCGCAGAGGCCGAGCAGGGTCGCCGCGAGTGCCTCGGTCGCGCCCACGGTGACGAACACCTCGGTGTCGGGGTCGTAGTCGAGCCCCCAGAAGCGGCGCTGGTGCTCGGCGACGGCTGCCCGCAGCACCGGGACCCCGTTGCCCGGTGGGTACTGGTTGTCACCTTCACGGATGGCGGCGACGGCCTCGTCCATGATCTGGTGCGGACCGTCGGTGTCGGGGAACCCCTGGCCCAGGTTGATGGCACCGGTCGTGACGGCGAGCGCCGACATCTCGGCGAAGATCGTCGTGCCGAACTCGCGCATCCGCTCGACGAGGTGGGTGGGGTGCGGGTCCACGGGCGGCAGCCGTCAGGCCAGCAGGCGGGAGCGGAGGCGCTCGACGGTGGCGGGGTCGACACCGATGTCGTCGGCGTACTCCTCCCAGCCGCCCCACCGGTCGTGGACCCGGTCGATGGTGGCGGCCATCGACGCCGGGTACGCGTTGCGCAGGTCGTCGCCGATGCGGTGGAGGTTGGCCATCTGCTCGCGCCCCGACTCGCCGCGCAGGGCGTGGATCTGGTCGATGACCTCGCCGGTGAGGGCGTAGTCGCGCACGATGTCGTCGTCGGACACCCCGAGGAGACCGAGCACGATGGCGGCGAACACCCCGGTGCGGTCCTTGCCCGCCGCGCAGAAGAACACGACCGGGTCGGTGGAGTCGGCGACCGTGCGCAGGGCGGCGGCGTACGACTCGCGACCCCGGTCGAGCATCATCTCGTAGGCGGTGGCCGCGTCGATGAGCGACTCGACGATCTCCTCGTCGTCGGTCATCGGCCGGGTCGTGTCGAACGTCGGCAGGTGCCGGTGCTCGGCGGCGACCGCCGCGATGCCCCCGAGCCCAGCCGACTCGACCTCGTGGGTGGTGCGGAAGTCGATCAGCGTGGTGATGCCGAGGTCGTGGACCTTCTCGACGTCGTCGGGCGACAGCCGGTGGAGGGCGTCGGAGCGGAACAGGTGGCGGCGGCGCACCACCCGGTCGTCGTGACCCCGGTAGCCGCCGAGGTCGCGGAAGTTGACCGGACCGTCGAGGGGCAGGCGGCGCAGCTCCGCCGGGTCGATCTCTCCGTGCTGGCTCATGGCTCCTCGGTCGTCGTTCGGGGGTCGGGGTCGGTCAACAGGGCCGCACGCAGGGCGTCGAGGTGGTCGGGCCCCACGCCCAGGCCGGCCAGGTAGGGCGCGAAGCCGCCCACACGTTCGCGCACGATCGCCAGGAAGGTGAGCATGGTCTCGGCCCGGGCCTCGGCCATGTCGGGTGAGAGCCGACGCCAGGCGCCGACGTCGGCCGGGTAGTCGGTCCGCGACACGGCGCCGATGGCCGCCAGAGCGTCCTGGGTGCGGGCGTAGTCGGCGGCCACGGCGTCGTCGGGCACGCCGAGCAGCGACAACACCATGGCGGCCACCACCCCGGTGCGGTCCTTGCCGGCGTTGCAGAAGAGGACCGTGGGCGCCGCGGCCGGGTCGGCGAGGAGCAGCGTCACCCCGCTGAAGCATCCGGGGCCCTCGGCGAGGTACCGGAAGTAGTGCTCGGCGGCGTTGGGGGCCGGGGGCACCGCCGGACCGTCGGGGGCGGTGAGCACCGCCGGGCGGACGGGCAGGTTGTGATACGTGGCGGCGAGGTCGGCGACGGCACCGATCCCGACGTGGGCCACCTCGTCGGGGGCGCGCAGGTCGATGACCGTGGCCACCCCCAGACCGGTGAGCGCGACCGCGTCGGCGGGCGTCATCCGGTGGAGCGCGTCGGAGCGGTACAGACGACCGGGCGCCACCGTCCGACCGTCGGCGGTGCGGTGCCCGCCGAGGTCACGGAAGTTGTGGAGCCCCTCGAAGACGGGGTCGCCGGCGGGTGCGCCGGTCATCCGGCACCGGTCGGGTCGCCCCACTCGAGGGCGGCGACCCGGATGAAGATGCCCTCCGCCTCGGCGGTGAGCACCCCGTTCGCGTGGATCGTGCCCGTCGTGAACACCTTGCGGCCCTCGATGCGGTCGCAGCGGGCGGTCAGGGTGAGGTCGGTGCACAACGGCGTGGGTTTCCGGTACCGGATGGTGAGCGTGCCGGTCATCGCCCCGACCCCGGCGGTGATGTTGGCCACCCCGAGGATCTCGTCGAACAGCGAGGCGATGATCCCGCCGTGCACGCAGCCCGGCGGCCCCTCGTAGGCGGCACCGAGGTTGCCGGTGGCGTGGACCGTCTCCCCCTCGACCCACACCGACAACGGCGGGGCGAGCGGGTTGAAGTGGCCGATCTGGGGCGAGAACGGGAAGTAGGTGTGTGGGTCGTCGTCGGGCTCGAACGACGGCATCGAGAGCGCCCACGCCGGGGTGTCGGGCGCGAGCAGGTCTGCGGCCTGCTCGACCAGGGCGGCGGCCTCGTCGAGGCGTTGCTGGTCGGCCGCGGTGAGCACGATCTGGTCGGTGACCCGACGCAGGGCGTCGGCGAGACGACGGTGGGCCGGACCCGGCGGACGGTCGGCGGCGGCGCCGTGCCCGTCGACGACGGGAGGGGGCGTCACCGGACTATTCGTCGACGATGCTGATGGCCTGCTTGGGGCACTGGCGCACGGCCTGCTCCACCTGGGGGCGCAGGGCGTCGGCCGGGTGCTCCTCGAGGACGTAGAGGAAGTCGTCGTCCCGGACCTCGAAGACCTCGGGGGCGACCCCCATGCAGATGGCGTTGCTCTCACAGACGTCGAAGTCGACGACGACCTTCCAGCCCATGGTTCCTCCCGGATCCGCCGGCCGAGGCGGCCGGTCACTCGGCGGATCGTAGCCTCAGCCGCCCGCCCCACCGAAGACGTCCACGAGCAGGTGGCGGCTCAGGTCGCCGATCAGGTCGGAGAAGATGAGCCGGTCGGCGAACCGCCAGGTGCCCCCCACCCGCTCGAAGCGGTCGTGGTAGCGCCCGGCGATGATCGGCTGGAGCGGGAGCTCGTCGGTCTGCTGGAAGACGGTGAAGTAGCACCGGGACGTGGCGGCGTCGGGATCGCCGCCGGCCCCCACGTCGACGACCACGTTGGTGGTGACGTGCTTGGTCCGGGGGGTCCCGTCGGGGTAGCGCCGCACCAGGGCCTCGAACTGGGCGGTGACGGCCGCGGCGCCCTCGGCGACCGAGACGTCGTCGCCGTTGGCGGCCCGGTAGGTGGCGTCGGCGAACAGCGCCCCCACCCCGGCGAAGTCGCCGAGGTCGACGCGCTCGGCGTAGGTGACGATCAGGGCCTCGACGGCGTGGTGGTCGCAGCAGGGGTCGGCCATGACCGCACCCTATCGCCGGAGCCGGTCCGGTGTCGGGGGAACCGTCAGAGGATGTTGATGGCGTTGGCCACCACGAGCAGGATGATCCCGATCGACAGGGCCGACTGCACCATCATCGTCAACTTCGCCCAGCGCGACAGCGGCATGACGTCGGTCGGGCTGAACGCCGCCGCGTTGGTGAACGAGAAGTAGAAGTAGTCGAAGAACTCGGGCTCCCAGTCGCGCGACCCGAACGGCGGCTCGACCGTCCACTGGGGGAACAGGAAGTCGTGGCCGTCCTCGCCGAGGGCCCGGGCGACCCGCCCGCCCCGGTCGAGCTCCCAGTACCAGAGGGCGAACACGATCACGTTGACGACCCACACCGACGACCCCGCCCAGAGCAGGTCGTTCGCCTTGTGCAGCCCCTGGTGGCGCAGGATGTCGACGACCAGTCGGGTCCCGGTCACGATGTTGACCAGGCTGAGGAGCCCGGTCATGACCAGCGCCGCCATGCGGGTCCGGCGGTGCCAGGCCAGTTCGGCCGGGTGGTCGACCAGCTCGCGCCTCGTGGTGCCCGCCACGAACAGTGCGACCGCCAGGGCGGACGCCACGGCGGGGAGCAGCCACCGGGGGTGGACGGCGACCTGGCTCGGCAGGAGCGCCGAGAGCGCCGCCGCCACCAGCACGGCGACCGTGGCCATGAGTCGCGACTCGACCAGTTGGCGGCGCTCGGCGGGGGTCTCGGATCCGGTCATGACGCGCCCGATTGTGCCGGGTGCCCCGGGTGGAGTAAAGCCGGGGGATGACGATCGGCTCCGGCGTGTTCCACGTCAACCTCAACTGCACCGACCTCGAGCGCTCCCTGGCCTTCTACGGCGGGCTCCTCGGTCTGACCGTGGGCACCGCGACCGCGCCCACCGACGACCAGGACGGGGCCGCGTTCGGGCTCCCCACCGTCCGGTGGCACGGCCACGTCCTCCACGACGGGCGGGGCCTCGGCGCCGGGCTCGCCCTCGATCTGCTCCAGTGGGACACCCCGGCGCCCGCCGGGACCCCCAACCTGGCCGCCGACCTGGGCTTCAACCGGCTCGGCCTGTACGTCGCCGACCTCGACGCCACCTTCGCCCGGCTGGTGGCCGCGGGCGTGCGCACCCACGGGGCGCCGCACGCCACCACCGTCGAGGGCAGCCCGACCGTGCGGACCGTCGTGGTCGACGACCCCGACGGCCTGCTGGTCGAGCTCGTCGACCTCGGGATCGACCGCACCGCCTTCGTGGCGGTCGGGGTGTCCGACCTCGAGCGCTCGGTCGCCTTCTACCGCGACGTGCTCGGATTCAATCCGATGTTCGAGCGGGGTCCGCTGCGCCAGCCGGGCGACCAGCTCGGCCTCACCGGCGAGATCGGCCTGCGGGCCGCGTACCTCGACGACCCCCGGGGCGGCGCCTGCATGCTGGAGCTGGTGGAGATGCTCGACCCGGTCGCGACGGGGCGACCCGCCCGTCGGGCCAACGGCACCGGGCTGTTCCGGATGGCGTTCCTCTCCGACGACCTCGCACGCGACCACGCCGCGCTCACCGAGCGCGGCGTGGCGTGCTGGACACCCCCCGTCCCGATCGATCTGGGGCCGGGGGTGCCGACGGTGGAGGCGTTCCTGTTCGAGGACCCCGACGGTGCGGTCCTCGAGCTGATCGGGACGCCCTGACGGAGCGACCGCCCGGTCAGCCCTTGACCGAGACCACCGGGACGGCGAACTGCAGGTCGACGCCACCCTCCTCGACCGCGTCGGCGATGCCGGCGAGGGCCGCCATGCCGGGGCCGGTCATGTGGGCGTCGAGGGCGTCCTGGTCGGCGTAGATCTCGGTGACGAAGAAGACGTCCTCGTCGGCGGCGCTCCGGTGGAGGGTGTAGAGGAGCGTGCCGGCCTCGCCGGCCACGTGCTCGCGCGCGCCCTCGAACGCGGCGATGACCTCGTTGCCCCGACCGGGCTTGACCTTGATGCGGACGACGGCCGACTTCTGGCTCATGGATGCTCCTGGGAACGGGACCGGATGTCGGTCCGGGTGGGTGGACCGGGGTTCCGGTCCGGGTGGGTGACGCAGATCAGCGGGCGCCGCGCACCAGCGCGCCGGGGCGGGCCCCGGTGTCGACGCCGTCGCGCATGACGACGACGCCGCTCACGATGGTGGCGTCGTAGCCCTCGGCGGTCTGCAGCAGACGCGGGGCGCCGGCGGGCAGGTCGTGGTGCATGGCGGGTCGGCGCAGGGTCAGCCGGGCGTGGTCGATGACGTTGAGGTCGGCCTTCTTGCCCAGCGCGATCACCCCGCGGTCGGTGAGTCCGTAGAGGGACGCCGCATCGGCGGTCATCTTGTGCACCACGTGCTCGAGCGGCAGCCGCTCGCCCCGCGAGCGGTCGCGGACCCAGTGGGTGAGCATGTAGGTCTCGATCGAGGCGTCGCAGATCGCGCCCACGTGCGCGCCGCCGTCGCCGAGGCCGAGCACGGTGGCCGGGTGCAGGACCATCTCGCGGATCGGGTCCTGGGTGAAGCCGGCGTAGCCGAGCAGCGGCCGGAGCAGCAGCTGACGCCCGTCGTCCTCGAGCATGAGGTCGTAGAACAGCTCCCACGGGTCGCGACCCTCGCGGGCGGCGATCGCCGCGATGGAGTCGTCGGGGGTGGGCTCGTAGTCGGGCGGGTCACCCAGGCGGAACGTCCGGTCGAGGCCCATGCCGATGAACGACAGGCTCGGGTCGGCGTCGGGGGACTCCGACAGGATCCGGGCCCGCACCGCCGGGTCGCGCAGTTGCACCACCAGCTCGTCGAGCGGCAGGTGGCCGATCGCCCGGAACGACGGACGGTCACGGAGCGCGTGGAACGTCTGCAGGCCGATCAGCAGTCCGAGCGGTCGGCCGGCGACCTGCGGTCGCACCGGCACGCCGCGGTCGTTGACCTGCCCCACGAGGTCGAGCATCTTCTTCCACTGGTCGGGCTCGAGGTCGTGCTGGATGAGGGCGAACGAGATCGGCCGGCCGGTCTCCTCGCTGAGGCGCACCATCCAGTCCATCTCGCGCTCGGGGGCGGCGAGGTCCTCGCCCATCACCCCGGCGGGGGCCAGCTCGAACACGCCGGTGCCCGCACCGGCCAGCGCCCGGCCCATCGCGAACAGCTCGTCCTCGGCGGCGAAGGTGCCCGGCACCGGCTCGCCGTCGATCGCCCGGTGGGCGATGGT
>JAFMJM010000102.1 GCA_017853455.1 Acidimicrobiia bacterium
GTGAGGGCGTGGTTCATGGCGTCGAGGACGTAGCGCACGTCGTCGTGGGTGCACTGCGGATCGTCGAGGTCGCCGTCGTAGTCGTCGTCGGTGGTGCCGATGTAGGTGTGCTCGCCCCACGGCACGACGAACAGGGTGCGGGTGTCGCCCGGCACGGGGACCACCATGGCGACCTCGTTGCGGACCTTGTCGCGGGGCACCGTGATGTGGATGCCCTTCGCCGGGCGCATGGTCGACGGCCCGGGCCCTTCGTCGAGGCGGCGCACGGCGTCGGCCCACACGCCGGCGGCGTTGACGACGCAGCGGGCCCGCACGTGCAGGTCGCGACCGTCGGCGTGGACCCGCACGCCCGTCACCCGGCCGGCGGCGTCCTTCTCGATGGCCGTCACCGGCGCGTGGTTGGCGACCGCGGCCCCGTGGTCGGCGGCGGTGCGCGCCACCGCGAGGGTGAGGCGGGCGTCGTCGGCCTGGGCGTCGTAGTAGAGGTACGCGCTGGCGAGGTGATCGGGGTCGAGGGTCGGGCAGAGCGCCAGCGCCTCGGCGCGGGTGGCGCGCTGGTGGGCCTTCTTGATGCGCAGGCCGCCGGTGAGGTCGTAGGTCCACAGGGCGCCGCCGAGCACCCGGGCGATGCGACGGTCGATGAGTCCGTCGCGGGTGAGGATCGGGATCAGGAACGGCAGCACGTGCACGAGGTGGGGCGCGTTGCGCAGCGCGATCTGGCGCTCGTGGAGGGCTTCGTAGACGAGCCCGAACTCGCGCTGCTGGAGGTAGCGGATGCCGCCGTGCACCAGCTTCGACGACCGCGACGACGTGCCGACGGCGAAGTCGCCGCGCTCGACCAGGGCGGTGCGCAGACCGCGGGTCACGGCGTCGAGGGCGCATCCGACCCCGGTGATGCCGCCGCCCACCACCACGACGTCGAACTCCTCGTCGGCCAGCCGGGCGAGCATGGCGGCGCGGTCGAAGGTCACGGCACCCAGGTTACCCACGGGTAATCGGGCGCGGCCCCGGTGGTGCCGGCAGTCCCGGTGGTTCCGGGGTTCAGGCGACGGTGCCCGCAGCCCCGGCGTCGGTGACGCACGGCAGCCCGGCCTCGACCCACGCCAGGATCCCGCCGGCGAGATTGACGGCGTCGTAGCCGGCGCCGACCAGCGCCTCGGTGGCCATCGCCGAGCGACCGCCCGCCTTGCACATGACGACGATCGGGCGGTCGGTGGGCAGCTCGGCGGCCCGGTCGGGCAGCTCGCCGAGAATCACGTGCACGGCGTCGGGCGCGTGCCCGGCGTCCCACTCGTGCTGCTCCCGCACGTCGAGGAGGAGTGCGCCCCCCTCGACCCGGGCCCGGCCCTCGGCGACGTCGACGTGCTCGATGCTCATGCGGTCCTCCCGAGGGATTCGGCCGCCAGGTGGCGGAGGTACTTGTAGTTGGCCTTGCCGGCGGCGCTGCGCTGCAGATCGTCGACGACGACGAACTCCTTGGGCCGCTTGTACCCGGCGAGCCGCGACCGGGCGTGGTCGGCGAGGGCGGCCGGGTCGAGCGTGCATCCGGGGCGGGGGGCGACGACCGCCACCACCATCTCGCCGAACCGCTCGTCGGGCACGCCCACCACGACGGCGTCGAGCAGGTCGGGGTGCTCACGCAGCACGAGCTCGACCTCCTCGGGGTAGACCTTCTCGCCGCCGGTGTTGATGCACGCCGAGCCGCGGCCGAGCAGGGTGATCGTGCCGTCGGTCTCGACGGTGGCGTAGTCGCCCGGCATCGACCACCGGCGCCCGTGGTAGGTGCGGAACGTCGCGCGTGACTTCTCCTCGTCGCCCCAGTAGCCCATCGGGATGGCGCCGGTCACGCCGACGAGGCCGATCTGACCGCTGCCCGGCACGACCGGGTCGCCGGTCTCCTCGTCGAGCACCGCGGTGCGGTCGTTGACGGCGAAGCGGGCCGGGGCGATGTCGTCGCCGGCCTTGGCCTCCTGGCGGGTCATGACCCCTTCGCTCGAGCCGAGCGAGTCGTAGATGACGAGGCCCGGAACGTGCGCGATGAGCGCCGCCTTGGCGTCGGGGGAGAAGGTGACGCCCGACGACGTGATGACCCGAAGCGCGGAGAGGTCGTAGGCGTCGCGGTGCGCGTCGAGCTCGGCGATGAGGGGCCGGGCGAACACGTCGCCGACGATGGTGAGCACGGCCACCGCGTTGCGGGCGCACTCCGACCAGATGACCGCGGGGTCGAGGCCGGACCCCTCGACCAGCACGACCGTGCCCGCCCCCGACAGGGTCGACAGCGTGAAGAAGAGGCCGGTGCCGTGCATGAGCGGGCAGGCGGGCAGGGCGGTGCCGACCCGGCGACCGGCGGCGGCCGCGGCGATCGGGTCCTTGGGCTCGGTGCCGGGGCGCCCGGTCTGCCACAGGGCGACGTAGAGGTCGTCGTTGCGCCACATGACGCCCTTGGGCATCCCGGTCGTGCCGCCGGTGTATAGGAGGATCAGGTCGTCGCCGTCGGGGGTGCGGTCCTGCCACGGGCCGGTGGGCGACGCGGCCGCGATGGCGGCCTCGTAGTCGGCGCCGGTGGAGAGCACGAAGGGCCGGGTGGTGGCGGGCAGCCCCGCCACGGCGTCGGCGACCTGGGCGGTGAACTCGGGTGCGTGCACGAGGGCCGCCGCGGCCGAGTTGTCGAGGACGTAGCGGACCTCGTCGGCGACGTAGCGGTAGTTGACGTTGAGGGGTGCGGCCCCGATCTTGAGGGCGGCGAAGAACGTCTCGAGGTACTCGGGGACGTTGGTCAGGTCGAGGGCCACGCGGTCGCCGGGCCGGACCCCACCGGCGTACAGGTGTGACGCCAGGCGGGCCGCCCGGTCGTCGAACTCCGCCCACGTGACGGTGCGGTCCCCGCAGACGATCGCCGGCCGGTCGGGCACGACGGCGGCGAGTTGGGTCCAGACGGTGGCGAAGTTCCAGCCGGGCATCCGACGGAGGCTAGCGAACGGCGCCGCCTAGCCTGGGGGGCATCGCCGCCACCCCCGACGCCCACGAACCGGCCTCCACCGACGCTGCGCTGCTGCCCGTCCCGGTGCGTGACGCCGCCGACGACGCCGCGGCGTCGGTTCTCGGTGCCTGGGAGCGCGCCGGGCTCTGGGACCGCCTGAAGGCGCTCCCGACGTCGGCCAACGACCGGATCGAGGCGCTGCTGGTGCGGGTCGTGCGGGCCGCGGTCGACGACCCGTTCCCGGTCGACACCGCGGCGCAGGTCATGGACCGCCTCGAGCGCGACGGCCATGCGCCCGCGTTCGGTGGGGCGCTGCTGCTCGCGATCGTCGCCCGGTCGCGGCGGGTGCTCAAGGTCGGCGGGCGGGCCGTGCCCGTGGCGCTGGTCGCCAAGTTGGGCACCGATCTGGTGACATCGTTCCGACTCGGTGCCTACGAGCTCGAGCTGCTCGCCTCGCTCGTCGTCAACCGGATGCGCGCCGCCGGGCTCCCGGTCGACCCGGTCACCGTGCAGCGGATCACCGTCAACGCCTACGTCCGGCCGGGGCGCGAGCGCGGCATCGGTGAGCGCAACGCGGGTGCGGCGCCGGCCCTGGCCGTCATGTGGGCGGGCCGGATCCTGTCGGTCGAGCCCGCGCGCGGCCGACTGCGCAAGGCCGCCGAGCTGGTCGACGGGCTCGACCTCCGACCCGGCTCCGCGCTGCGCTGACCGCCGGCCCGGGGCGGTCGGGCCCGCTCAGACGTTGGGCAGGACCTGGTCGACGTAGAGCTGGAGGCTCTTCCAGCCCTCGTCGATCGGCATGCCGCCCACGAGCGGGTGCAGGTTGACGAACGCGAAGTCGCCCTGCTCCTTCACCCGGGCCACGACCTGCTCGGGGCTGAGCACCTGGTAGATGCCCTCGGCGCGCAGTTCCTCGGGGGTGGTGGCGTGGCTGTGCACGGCCGACGAGATGTCGGCGGTCTGCCACGACCGGTACACCGACGCCTCCTCGAGGAAGTACGACCCGAGCTCGGCCCACGCCCGGTCGGGGTCCTCGGCGACGTGGAGCATCACCGTCTCGGCGCCCGGCATCATGAAGAAGCCCTGCGTGCCGTGCTCGGCGCACTGCTCGTAGTAGTAGGTCTCGAGCTCGGGCATGTTGGCCGCCGCGAACATCGGGAGACCGAAGCGCGCCGCCCGCCGGGCCGCGACCTTGCTGGTGCCACCGAGCAGCAGCGGCGGGTGCGGCTGGGTGAACGGACGCGGCGTGACCCGCACGGTGGTGCCGTGGTACTCGAACGGCTCGCCGGTCCAGGCCTTGAGCAGGGTGTCGATGACCTCGTCCATGAGGGCGCCGCGGCCGGCCCAGTCCTTGCGGTGGGCGGCGTACTCCGACGGCCGGTACCCGATGCCGGCGATGACCGACAGGCGTCCGCCGCTGGCGTTGTCGAGGACGGCGATGTCCTCGGCGATGCGCAGCGGGTCGTGCAGCGTGACGAGCAGCGCCGAGATGCTGACCGTGGTGGTCTTCGTGGCCCCGAACACGAGCCCCGCCATGATCAGCGGCGACGGGCTCCAGCCGTTGTCGGCGCCGTGGTGCTCCTCGAGGGTCACCATCGTGATGCCGTTGGCCTCGCCGTAGCGCGCCATCTCGACGAACGCCTGGTAGCGGTCGGCCATCTCGGGCTGGGAGAGACCGGGCTGGATGCAGTTGAAGCGGGACGCAGTCATGACCATGCCCGGAAACCTAACGGGGCCGGGCGACGTTGGAAAGACGACCGCCCCGACCGAGGAGCCCCATGACCCCCACCGAGACGCCCGCCGCCACCGGGGAAGCCACTGGAAGCGGCGCCGACACCGCCTCGGCCGACGCCGGCCGGGAACTCGAGGCCGCCGCCCACGAGGCCGCCACGGCCCCGTCCGTCACCCCGGACGCTGCCGACGCCCCAGTGGCGCCCGAGGGCCCCACGGGGCCCGTGGCGGCCCCGGCGGCCCGCTCCCGGGCCTGGGTGGGGGTGCTGGTGGTCTGCGTGGTCGTGGCGGCCCTGGTGGGCGTCAACGCGGTGCTGTTCCGCCGGGTCCAGGCGGCCCAGGACGCCGCCGACCGGGCGGCCCTGGTGGCCTCGACCCAGGCTGAGCTGACCGCCCGGCTCGACGACCTCGACGGCCGTCTGGCGGGGATCGACGCCGCCCAGGGCGACGCCGCCGACCGGCTCACCACCTCGACCCGCGACGTCACGAAGCTCCGCACCTGCGTCAACGACGCCATCGACGCCATGGCGAAGTCCATCTCCTCGGGGAAGCCCACCACCGTCACCAAGTGCTGACGGCCCCCGGGCCTGTCAGGATGCAGGCATGGCAGCCGACCCGGTCGTGACCCGCTTCGACGGATTCGGGGGCATTCACCTCGTCGCCGACGTCCGGGGTGATCCCGACGCCTGGCCGGTGCTGCTCATGCACGGTGGCGGCCAGACCCGGCACGCCTGGGGCACCGCCGCCGCCACGCTCGCCGACGCCGGCTGGCGGTCGGTGTCGCTCGACCTCCGAGGCCACGGCGAGAGCGAGTGGTCGCTCGACGCCGACTACGCGTTCTCGTCGTTCGCCGCCGACTGCATCGCCGTCTGCGACCAGTTGGGTCGCCCGCCGGTGCTCGTGGGCGCGTCGCTCGGCGGCGTCGCCGCGATCATCGCCGAGGGTGCGTCCGACCGGGTCGTGTCGAGCGGTCTCGTGGTCGTCGACATCACCCCCAAGTCGAACCCCGAGGGCATCGAGCGCATCCACGCCTTCATGGAGTCGGGGGCAGCCGGGTTCGCCACCCTCGAGGACGCCGCCGAGGCCATCGCCGCCTACACGCCCAACCGGCCCAAGCGCGTCAACCCGGCCGGGCTGATGAAGGTGCTGCGCCAGAAGCCCGACGGCCGCTGGTACTGGCACTGGGACCCGGCGTTCATCCGTCGCGGTCGCACCGAGGTGCCCGCCGAGGACTACCAGGCCCTGTTCGAGGCGGCGCTGTCGGGCATCCGCGTCCCGACCCTGCTCGTGCGCGGCACGATGAGCGACGTCGTCACCGACGAGGGCACCGAGGACTTCCTCGCCAAGGTGCCCGGCTCGAAGCTCGTCGACGTCGGCGGCGCCTCGCACATGGTGGCGGGCGACCAGAACGACGTCTTCGGCACCGCGGTCGTGGAGTTCCTCGCACGCGACGTCCGTCCCACCCTGCCGGTCTGAACCGGCCCGGCCAAGGAGCACCAGCGTGCGCATCGGAATCTTCGGCGGCGATCGGGCCGACGGCCCCGTCGACCGTCTCATCGAGGAGGCGCAGGCGACGGCCGCCGCCGGCTTCGCCTCGTACTGGGTCCCGCAGATCTTCGGCATGGACGCGCTCACCGCGCTCGCCGTGATCGGCCGGGAGGTCCCCGACCTCGAGCTCGGCACCGCCGTGGTGCCGACGTTCCCCCGGCACCCGATCGTGCTCGCCCAGCAGGCGCTCACCGTGCAGTCGATCACCGGCGGTCGGCTCACGCTCGGCATCGGGCTCTCGCACCAGCTCGTGATCGAGGCGATGTACGGCCTGTCGTTCGACAAGCCGGTGCGTCACCTGCGCGAGTACCTCGACGCCCTTCTCCCGCTGCTCGCCGGTGAAGCGGCCGACGCTGCGGGTGAGACGATCACCGCGCGTGCCGCCCTGTCGGTGCGCGGCGCCACCCCGGTGCGCACGGTCGTCGCCGCCCTCGGCCCGCAGATGCTGGCGCTCGCCGGCGCCCGCACCGACGGCACCGCCACCTGGATGACCGGACCGGCCACGCTGGCCGGGCACGTGATCCCGACCATCACCGAGGCGGCCGCGGCGGCGGGCCGTCCGGCACCGACGATCGGCGCCGGGTTCCCGGTGTCGGTCAACCCCGACGTCGCCGCCGCCCGCGACGAGGCCGCTGCCGTGTTC
This sequence comes from Acidimicrobiia bacterium, assembly GCA_017853455.1. Taxonomy (GTDB): domain Bacteria; phylum Actinomycetota; class Acidimicrobiia; order IMCC26256; family PALSA-555; genus CAIUKV01. The sequence continues at coordinate 6,903 of JAFMJM010000102.1, forward strand.
GCCATCTACGGCACGCTGCCGTCGTACCGGGCCATGCTCGACCGCGAGGGCGTCGACGGTCCCGGCGACATCGCCATCACGGGTGACGAGGCCGCGGTGCGCGACCAGGTGGCGCACCTGGCCGAGATCGGGGTGACCGACCTCATCGCCAGCGTCTACGGCGACACCGCCACCCGGGAGCGCACCACGGCACTGCTGGCCGACATCGTCGCCGGGCGCTGACGATGCGCGCGGTCCGTCTGCACGGCAAGGAGGACATCCGGATCGACGACGTCGCCGACGTCGCTCCCGGTCCGGGTCAGGTGCGAGTGGCACCCGCCCACAACGGCATCTGCGGCAGCGACCTCCACATGTACTTCCAGGGGACGTTCCAGGCCGACCGCGGTCCGATCGTCCTCGGCCACGAGTTCGCCGGGATCGTCGACGCCGTCGGCGACGGTGTGACCTCCGTGGCGGTCGGTACGCCCGTGACCGTCCGACCGTTCCATCGTTGCGGCACCTGCTACCGCTGCGAGCAGGGCATGACCCACCTCTGCAAGCCGCTGTCGTGCGTCGGGTGCGGCGCCGAGGGCGGTGGTCTCGCCGAGCACGTCGTGCTGCCCGAGCACATGGTGTTCGCCCTCCCCGACGGCGTGTCGCTCGAGCAGGGGGCGCTGGTCGAGCCGATGGCGGTGTCGTACCAGGGGATCCTCCGTGCCGGGATCACCCCCGAGGCCAACTCCGTGATCTTCGGGGCGGGGCCGATCGGCATCGGCACGTTCCTCGGCCTGCGCGCCCTCGGTCACGACGGCGTCGTGGTGGTCGAGCCGTCGCCGGTGCGGCGCGCCGCCATCGAGGCGCTCGGTGCCGCGACGGTCCTCGACCCGGCGGTCCACGACGTGCCGGCCGAGGTGCGGGCGCGCACCGGTGGGCGTGGTGCCGACGTCGCGTTCGAGTGTGCGGGGGTCACCGCCTCGTTCCACGCCGGGATCGGCTCGCTCGCCGCCCGCGGCCGGCTGGTGATCGTCGCCGTCTACGAGGACCTCGTCACCTGGCACCCCAACCAGCTGATGATGGACGAGCTCGAGGTCCGCACGGCCCTCGCCTACGAGCCGGGCGCGTTCGAGGCGGTGCTCGACCTCATGGCCCGCGGGCACTACCGGCCCGACGGCTGGGTCGAGCACATCCCCCTCGACGCCGTCGTCGACGAGGGGTTCCTGCCGCTGCGGCGCGGCGAGCGCCTCAAGGTCCTGGTCGACGTCACCCCCTGACCC
>JAFMJM010000367.1 GCA_017853455.1 Acidimicrobiia bacterium
CCATTCAAAACTTGGAGGGTCGGCTTGATGGCTTTGGTCAGTCTGCGGCGGGTGTCGGCATAGCAACAGGAGAACTCCCAGCTAAATTCGCCGCCGCCGCCGTAGCAGTCGCCACTTTGGCGGCAGGCATTGCTGGCGCGATTGTTTCGGTCAACACCTTCAAGGCTGCTTTGGATTTTGTCGATAAGCTGGACAATCTCAAGGCACAGACCGGAGCAACCCGCGATGAACTTGTTCTGTTGCAGCGAGCATTTGAGATGACCGGAAGCAGCGCGGACAAGGTTGGCCCCGCAATGAACAAGGTGCAGGAAATGATCGCCAAGGCTGGCGACAATAGCCCGAAGGCCGTAGAAAAACTTGGTCTTCTTGGCCTTACCTTTGACGAACTCAACAAGCTATCTCCCGCGCAACAGTTTGAGCGGGTCATAGAAGCAATCGACACGATACCCAGTCCCGCCGACCGCGCCCGCGCTGCCATTGCGGTTTTTGGCAACAGTCTGGGTCGAGAGCTTCTGCCCCTAATCAATGACTTTGACGGAGGTGTGGCGGCGGCATCTAAGACTCTTGTAAGCCTTCCAGACATCATAAAAACCTACGGGCCTGCCATGAGTATGTTCGGCAATGCCATTGACGCCCTAAAGGAGAAGCCGAATGAATTTGCCGTTGGAGTAGTTGGCCCGATGTCTACGCTGCTCGGCAACTTGGCGCAACGCTTTGCCAAGTTTGATGCTTCGGGTTTTGGAGAGTCTATCGGAAAAGCGTTGAACAACGCCTTGGTTCAAATGCTGATTTGGGCTGAGAATGTTAGCTTTGTTTTGCGAGGCATTTGGAACGGACTCAGCGAGGCTAATGTCGGCCCCGTATTGCAGGATGTGCTTGGTGCATTCGGCAAATTTGTCGAAGCCGCAAAGGTGCGCGTATCGGAAATTTATGTCAGCATTAGAGACGCAGATTGGTCGGCGGTGGGCCAGAACATCGGCATGGCAATCGCTGGCGCGTTTCGTGATCCGGGTGCATTTGTGGATTTCTTGTTTGATTACATGGATTTGAAGGTGCGCGAATTTGCCAATCTTCTTCCGAGCCTTATTGCAACAGGCATCAAAAACAATCAACTTACCTTTGATGCCTTGTTTCAATCTGGTTCAATTCAGAATATATCTGATTTGCTTTATGATGGATTGGTCTTTGCAATTACCAAAGCGGGCGAAAAAGGATTTGAGTCTTACCAGACCTTCATGCGCGCCCCGATCACGATTTTTGAGGAGCTTTGGGCGGAAGCAGCCAGCGGATCGGGTGCAAAGCTAAAACAAGCAATCTTAGATAATCTCAAAATCATTGATTGGTTGGAAGCTCTTAATCCGTTCCAAGGATTTACAAACAAGCTGGCGCGGCAGTTTGGTTACGATTTAACTGATAACGTAAAGGGCAGCGCGCAGACGTTTTATTCTGCATACTCCGAACAATCTGGGAACTTCTTTGATAAATTTGGCGCGGGTTGGAGCGCCGTAAGCGACCGCGCAAGCAAGGAATTTGGCGCAGGTCTTGCGCCCACCGCCGAGTCAATCATCAATGCGGGGACAATCTTTGCCGAAAAGGCCACATTTACCAAAAGCGAAATGTTGGACACCACAGCCTCTGCCGAACAGGCGGCGGCAAGTTGGGCTGATCTTACGGCCAATGCAGAGAAATTGCCGGGGTTTAGCGGCCAAGTCGCAAAAGATTTCAAGGATGCCAACCTAGATGTCACTGGATCAAACGGCATCGCCCCCGCCCTCGACGCCAATGCCAACGCCTTAAACCAGACCGCCGACAAGACTCAATCCGCCAGCGGAACCATCGTTACCGCCTTTGAGGGAGTTGCGACAAGCGGCAATACGTTCAAAACCGCCACAGACGGCGCGGGGCAATCCTTCGCCAATCAAACCGCCGCCGCGGGCCGCGCCTTGGAGGCTGGCGTGAAAAACGCCATGAAGTCCTTGACTGATTCCGTGCGCGGCTTCGCCACGGAAGCAACCCTCAAACGCGCCGTGGCCTCGCTGGAACGCCTTGAGCGCAAGCTGCCGCAACCGGTTTTGACTTGATATGCCAGCACTCGTAAAAGCATCCCCTGCGGTTTTGACTGGCGGCCTTGCGTTGGTTCGCTACTCAATAACGCAGGATTCCGGGCTTACGCTTTCAGTCGAGGCGGAGTTTGTGGGCCTGCCTTCGGCGTCACTTAATGCGTTCAGGCTCGGATCCCACCCGCCCGCCGCATTACAGAGCAGCGCAGGCTTTCTTTCTACGCTTGCCACCTATGGAAGTTTCACCGTTCCGGTTCTTGTCGACTGCCAATCGGAGCAGGCAAATGGACTAAAGACGGTCACGGCAACCTATACCAGCACTATTCGTCCGACGAGCTTGGTCGGGGGGCAGCTATCAATCGGCGTAGACGCGAGCGGCAATGTCGTGCTTACAGATGGCGAGGAAAGCGGCGAAACGACAGTAGTCGGTGCAGTCGGAGGGGTCGGCGGAACAGGAGAGGCAACGGGCGAGTTGCTTGGCGCAACATTAAGCCCCGGATCGGCTCTTGTTGAAACAACTGTCAGCACAAGCTGGAGTTCATTAAGCGGCTCATACACTGAGGGTATAGTAAATCCGATCTCTCGTTCGTTCAGTTTTGACTACCTTGCATACACGGTCACAATCGTTGCTACGGGCAGCGTGTCGGTCGGTCGAGCCAAAGGCGCCACTGGTTCTCCGGTAAATATAAAGGGAAGACTTCCGTCGTCATTATCGTCCAGCACACGCGAAACGTCCCGCACTTATGCCAACAGTCGCGGCGAAACCCGCTCCGAAATTACCAGTGTCGGATATTTCTCTTACTAAGTGATAAAGTTTGAGCCAAAGATCGGACAAACGTCAATCAAGGCCCGCGACCTTGACCGGAACTTTGCGCGCTTGCAGCCCTTGCAAAACGGACAATATGGCATCAACCAAAGCGAAGATGGCTGGTCGCTCAACATCTTTCCAGCCTACCCGGAGGAAACAAAAGACTCGCAGGCGTTTTTTCTGAGCTATGTTGGCGGGGCGCTAGATTGGAATAGCGGCATAACGGCAGGCACAACCGCTGGCGCAATCTTGGTTGCCCAATCAACGGAAACCGGAGGCCCGCTGCACGCCGTTTGGTCATCGCCCCCAAGCATCAGCGGAACCGCAGTCACGGGAGGCTGGCGGCTGGTCGAGCGATGCGATGGCAAGCAAATGTATGTCTGGGGCACGGAATGGGTTGATCCTGCTTAATTATGGCGGCAGGCGAGATCATTCCGTGGACTGATCCGGGCGGCGATCCGTGCTGCTGCGCTGATGCCTGCTTTACCGATCTGGCAAATGAACCCAAAGAGGAATTTGTCGATGGCACATACATTCAGATTGATGCGGCTGAATACGCCTCTTTATTTGCTGGCGGAACCTACACTGCGGATTTCAGCATTGATGTCTTGGCAAACTCCTACAACGCAATCGGAGGACTTTCTACGCAACAGCACACTGCAAGCGGCATAGGGATAGAACTTTTGTCGCACGCCAGTATTCCAAGCGGAGATCGTCCATGCTACGACCGATTCATCAGTGATGAGTTAGCAGTAACGCGCACTCGCAACTTCAGCACGGGCGGATCATCTGTCGATTCTTATGTGACAAGATTGCTATTTTACAGAAGTCTAGGAACGGAAAACGGGAACAATTTTGTTAGCTTTACAACTTGCGCTTCGCCAACAGAACAAAAGGTGATCGTTGATGATGCGGGGGTCGGCGGGCAAATAGGATTTTGCAGATTGCAGGGAGTGGGTCTGTTTGATTTTCCTGCCTTCGTTACTTTTGTTGCTGGCAATACGGAATACGGCATTGAGCACTTAACTGGTAATAATGTGTTCAATTCATGCGGAGGCACGTTCAACGATCCATTTTTGCCGACTGTGCCTTCTATTGATGTGAATGTGAGCGTTTCTTTGGAAGACAGTGTCCTTGTCCCTGTCGGGTTAGCGGCCAAAGCGTGCGCTTATACTTCGCTCTATAGCAGGCTATTTTTGGGAGGCTCGCCCACTTTCACAATGAGCGGCAGCTTTTCCATGAATGTGATTTTCACCCCGTCCGCTCCATGATCTGCGTTCCCGCCAGCGCGATTGCCAAGAAAGCGGCCAAGATGCCCGTGGGCTACCTTGCCGCCTGCAAGGCTGCGGCGACAGTCCGCACTGCCGACCAGTTTTGGTGCTTCAAGCCTTCGGACTTTTTTAAAATTCGTCAGAAATACCGGGGCTATGCCGTCAGCGAAGCCGACCGCTTCCGCGAGGGTGAGATCATTTCGGGGTGCTGCGACCGCGCCGATCAATACTGACACGCGCCTCCTTTGACACGCTGCGAGTCGCAGGATGGCCCTGCAAGCGCGGCAGTTTTTCTTAGATGTCCAAGCCCGACAATTTGTGTCCGGGGCCAACTCGTCCTTGCCCATCACAAACCCCGTCTTTTTTGAGGAGGACGTTGAAGCGATTGAGCTTTATTTCCTGCAACCATCCACCACGGCGGGCAGGGTTTACGACTACCTCGACCTGTCGGCAGCTACGGTGAAATTTGCCGTTGGCACGACATCGCCCGCCGCCTTGCAAACGGCGTGGTCGGCCATCTCGACAAGCGTGGTTTCGACCATTACCGGGGTTGCCAATGGCGGCGGCGGCTCCGACGAGGTTCAGCGCATCAGTTTTTCTCCTAAGCCGACCAGCGGCAGCTACGTCATCGAACTTCCCGCCCGCGATGTCACGGTCGCCAGCGTCACGGCTGGCATTTTTACTTGTTCCACGCCGCACGGACTTTTTGACGGGCAGGCGGTCACGCTGACCGGATTTACCACGCCGACCGGATTCACCAACGGCTTGGCCTATTACGTCACGGGTCGCACATCACAGACCTTCCAAGCGGCAGTGACGGCAGGTGGCGCGGCCATTGCAACGGCCACGGCATCCTCTGGCGGCACGGCTCAACTTTCCAAGATCAGCACGGGAAGCATCGCGCACAATGCCTCGCCCTCGACCGTGCAAGCGGCCATCTCTGCCGTTTCCGCATCGGCCTCGGTCACGGGAGTCGCAGGCGAAAGCTACACGCTAACATTCAACAACAACTCTGGCGGCATCGACCTCCCGCTTGTTGCGCTGGCTGGCAATACGCTTGCCGCCGCTCCGGGCCTTTCAGCCAATGTCTCGTTCGACACGGCCAATGTCGCCTCGCTGATTTCGGCGGGAACCACATCGGTCAACTTGGAGATCGAAATTTCCGAAGGGGCTGTGCGCCAGACCTTCCGCACTTCCGCCACGCTGTCGGGCGACCTCATCGCTACTTCTTCGCCGTCTCCGCTGCCGACCGTGACGGCGTCGAGCTTCCAACTCCAAGACAGCAATGGCGATCTCTGGGTCATCTCGGTGACACCCAGCGGAGAATTGCAGCTTGCACAAATCTAAACCATGAAACGCGCCCTTCTTATCCTGCTCGCCGCCGCCTCGGTCGCTTCTGCTCAAACCTTCATCACGGTCACGGCAGACACAAATCGCGTTATCCGCACCAACTTTTCCTTGGTTCGCTCGCAAGTCTCCGACCTTTCTGGGGCGAGCTTTGCCATCAGCAACATTACCGGATTGCAGACCGCTCTCTACGGCAAGCTGGCGACCAATGGCACGCTTGCCATCTCCAACATCACAAGCCTGCAAGCCTCACTTGACGAAAAACTTTCGACCAACGGATCGGCGGGGGGTTTGACCAATTTCCCCGCGATGCTTCTTCAGACAAACTCGACAGACGGGTCTTTCCCCTCATTCCTGCTCCGCACCAACGGCTCGGCCAGTGCGCTAACCAACTTCCCCGCAAGCGTCCTTCTGACCAATTCGTCGGAGAGTGTATTTCCTGCCGCGCTTCTTAGAACCAATTCAAGCCTCTCGGCCTTTCCGCAGAGCTTGCTCCGAACCAACGGAGACGGCAGTGGACTGACCAACCTTCCGAATGCCAACCTTTCCAACGCTATCGGCGTCCTGCCCATTAGTAACGGCGGCACTGGCTCCACAAATCAAAGCTCGGCAAGGACGGCTTTAGGACTTGGCAGCGCGGCGACCAATGACGCCTCGGCTTTTCAGCCCGCATCTACCGCACTGACCAACCTCGCGGCAGGCGATGCCAGCGGACTAACCAACTTGCCCAATGCCAACCTCGGCACGGCAACCGGGGTTCTCGGCATTGCCAACGGCGGGAGCGGAGCAACAAACTCTGCTGCGGCTAGGACTAATTTCGGATTGGTTTGGGAAGGCTTGACCAATACGGATGCCGAAGGCTTTCGCACAGCCCTGTTGCTTGGCAGCGCGGCGACCAATGACGCAGCCGCCTTCCAGCCTTATAGCACAAACCTAGATGCGCTCGCCAACAACAACGGCGGAAGCCTCACCAATGTCTCGGTCGATCTGACTGCTGTGCTGCCGTCTTACAGCAACAACGTGGGCAAGGTCTTGGCCGTAGCTACCGGAGGAACAAACGTCGAGTGGACGGCAATCAGCAACACCGTCACGGACGCCTCGACGCTGACAAACTTCCCCGCATCTATCCTTCAAACAAACTCGGCGGAAACAAACTTCCCCGCGTTTTTGCTTCGGACAAACGGATCGGCGGCAGGACTTTCTGGCTTATCCTTTGCTTTGTCCAACGCAAGCGATGTTAGCATTTCCAACATAGCTAGCCCAATCATCCGCGCTTGGCTCAACGATACAAATTCCCTTGATACCTTGCAGATTCCGGGGAACACCACGACAAACCAAAACAACCAGCAAACCACGACTATAGGAATTGGTGCGGTCAGCAGAAGCACGCTTGGAACCGCTGTAGGATTTGAGGCGGACAGCGGATTGGGCAGCTACAATGTCGCCATCGGCGCTGGCGCGGTTATTGGCGATGCGGCAAATGCTGTGCAAATTGGCGTTGGAACAAACACCAACAACACTACAGCACAGATTTTGTCTTGGGGATCGGTGGACAGCACGGAATGGGGTGCGCTTGCTAATTCAACCGGAATTGGACGCGAAATAATGCAAGCCCCAACTAACGGCACAAACGGGCAAGTTCTTGTTTGGACTAACAATGACGTTGCATGGGCTACTGGTGGTGGCGGCGGATCGGGAACTATCACATCTGTCGCCATGACTGTTCCCGCATTTCTGTCTGTAAGCGGCTCGCCAATTACCAACAGCGGAACGCTTGCGGTGTCTTACAGCGGAACCGCGCTGCCAGTTGCCAACGGAGGAACCGGAACAACAAACAGCGGCGACCAAACGCACATCAATCTAGGACTTGCAAGCGCAGCGCAATATTGGGTTCGATTGGGGTATCTTTCAACGGTTGTAAACACTGGTGTCGCAATCGGCTACAATGCAGATGCGCGTTCAAGTTCAACTATCGCCCTTGGAGCATATGCTGATGCAACCAATACCTATTCAATCAGCATTGGCTACCAATCAACGTCAAAAGCCACTTCGGTATCTGTCGGTTATTTGGCAAATTCTTCTGGGACAAATGCCGTTCAGTTGGGAAGCGGAACGAACACTAATGCTTCAACCATTCAGTTTCTAAACGCTGGTTCAGTCAATTCCACCGAGTGGGGCTATCTCGTCAACGCCTCAACCGCTGGCGGAAGTCGCATGACCAACACCAACGGCGTGACTGTCACCAACACAATCATCGGTTACGATGGCACGAACTATACAACCAACACGATTACCGTCATCGACGGCATCATAACTTCTTGGACACAATGAGCGACCAAGAACGCGAACAAGTCAAAGCATGGCTGATTAAGGCCAGCTTCAGCATTGGCATAACCTGTGTGCTGCAAATCTTTGCCTTCATCTGGTTCATCTCAAAGCTCGACAGCAAGGTTGCCGAGATTGATGCGGATGTCGCGCAGTTAATGCCTCGCGTCGAAGTTTTGGAGCGTGACTATTGGAAGCGGGGAGGCGACCGATGAGCACACTTTACGGCGATTGCCCCGCAGAAGCGGATTTGTGTCTGCCGCAGGGGCA
>JAFMJM010000103.1 GCA_017853455.1 Acidimicrobiia bacterium
CCGATCTCCGACGACCGCTGGATCACCGAGATCGACATCACGTTGGCGATGCCGAGACCACCGACCGCCAGGGCGAGCAGCCCGGCGAACAACGCCGTCTGCTGCAGGGTCTTGTCGGCCTGCGCCGACGCCTCGAGCGCGTCCGACGGGATGGAGGTCGTGACCTCCTTCGAGCCCCCGAGCGCCACCGCGGTCGGGATGGCGTCGGCGACCTCCTGGGTGGCGCCCTCCGCGGCGCGCACGTACATCTTGGTGGGGGCGGTGGAGTCCGCGCCCAGGTACTCCTTGGCGGCGTAGGGCGTCACGAACACCGCGTTGTCGAGGTTGGCGTCGAGCGCCACCCGCTCGAGCACCCCGACCACCCCGAAGTCCTCGCCGTTGAGTCGGATGGTGCGGATCTCCCCCGGCAGCACGCCGTACTGCTCGGCGAGCCCCGCCCCGACGACGGCGGCCTTCGTGCGGTTGCGCTGGTCGGCGGTGCTGATCCACCGCCCGCTGCGGAGCGGCACCTGCAGCACTGCGGGGAGCGCCGTGTCGGTGGAGAGCACGGGCACCGGGAACGCCTGGTAGTACTCCGCCCCACCCTCGTTGGGGAGCGTCACGACGTTGCGGATCTCGCCCACCGCGGCCGCCGAGTCCACCGATCCGATGGCACTGACCCGCCGCACGGCGTTCTGGGGCAGCGTCGGGTTCTGCGACCCGAACGAGCTGGCGGCCTCGACCGTGATCAGGCTCGTCCCCAGCTCTGCGAGGCGGGCCTTGAGGTCACCCTTGGCCGACTCGGTCAGGCCGACCGCGCCCACCATCGCCGCCACCCCGACGATCGGCCCCAGCAGGATCAACAGGGTCCGCACCTTGCGGGCGGCGATCCCGGCGAGGGCGATGCCGATGAGCTCCCGGAACCGGCTCACGACGGCCCCCGGAACGGCGTGGGCGTCTGGGTCACGTCCGAGACGATGCCGCCGTCGCGCATCGAGACCACCCGGTTGGCGGTGGCCGCGACGTTGTGGTCGTGGGTGACGAGCACCACCGCCCGCTCGGCCGACTGCAGGCCGGCGAAGATCTCCATCACCATCTCGGCGTTCTTCGAGTCGAGCGCACCGGTCGGCTCGTCGGCCAGCACCAGCAGCGGTCGGGTCACGAGCGCCCGGGCGATGGCCACGCGCTGCTGTTCCCCTCCCGACAGCTGCACCGGTCGGTGGTCGGCCCGGGCCCCGAGGCCCACCGACTCCAGCGCCTCCATGGACCGGTCCCGCCGCTCCGACCGGGAGAGCCCGCGGTAGAGCAGCGCCGTGGCGACGTTGTCGACGGCGGCGAGGTGCGGGATCAGGTGGAACTGCTGGAAGACGAACCCGATGGTGTCGCCGCGCAGGCGCGAACGTTCGTCGTCGGGGAGGGCACCGGTGTCCTCGCCGGCGACGGTCACGGTGCCGTCGGTCGGTCGGTCGAGCACGCCCAGCAGGCCGAGCATGGTCGACTTCCCCGATCCCGACGGTCCGATGATCGCCATGTGGTCGCCCGCGCGGATCTGCAGCGACACGTCTCGCAACGCGTACACCTTGACCTGCTCGCCGTAGACCCGCGACACGTGCGCCAGCTCGAGGAGCGTCGCACCCGGCTCGCTCAGGATCACTGCGTCCCGTTCTGGTTCAGCTCGACGACGACCACGTCGTCGGCCTGCAGACCGGAGGTGATCTCGATGTACGACCCTTCGGTCATGCCGGTCTTGACCGGAACGTCGCGGGTCTTTCCGCCCTGCTCCAGGTCGATCACGCGCACGACGTCGCGACCTTCGCCGTCCTGCTTCACCGCCGCGATCGGGATGGTCAGGGCCCCGCGCGCCTGCTTGGTGACGATCTTGACCGTCACCGGGGTTCCGTCGGCGGCGTCGAGCTTGCCCTGGACCTGGAAGGTGCCCTTGAAGTACTGCTTCTTGGTCTCCTTGTCGGTGGTCGGGAAGTCGTCGAGCTTGATGATCGTGCCCGGCGCCGAGACCGACGAGTCCTGAACCTGCGCGGTCCCGGACTGACCCACCTTCAACTTGGTGCGGTCGCCGGCGCTCACCTGCATGGTCACCGCGATGTTGGGCTCGGTCAGGGTGAACAGCGGCGTGCCGGCCGGCACGGCGTCACCCTCCTTGACGTACACCTTCCCGAGGCGCGTCGGCCCGGCGATCGCGATCATGTCCGTCGGCAGGAAGAACACGTTGGTGTTCAACGTGAGGATCGGGATGGTCGCCGTCGTCTGCCCGGCGGCGAGCACCAGCGAGCCGGGGAGGGGCTGGATCTCCTTGCCCTGCTGTGCCGTTCCGGTGACCGTGTACTGCACCGACAGGTCCTTCACCGGCGGCTGGTCGGCGACGACCGTGAACACCACGCCGCCACCGAGACCGACGGCGTTGCCGCTGGCCACGATGTTGAGCTTCGGCAGGGTCGGCGCCAGGATCAGCACCTGCGCCACCGAGGGCGACCCCACCGTGTAGCCCGTTCCCGGCAGCAGGCTGACCACGAGCGTCTTGTCGGGCTGGACCAGCCCGTTGTTGAGCGTCGGGACGTTGACCGTGATCGACGTCTGGCCCGGGGGCACCGTCACCACCCCGCCCGGCGGGTTGAAGTCGAGACCCGGCACGGCCTCACCGCCGAACGAGAGGCCGATCTCGGTGGCCACCGACGTGGCCCGGTCGAAGCCGATCGTGAACTGGGCCGGGCTGCCCCCGTTGACCCGCAGGTTGCCCGCCGTGATCGTGGCGGTGGGCTGCACCACGCCGGCCTCGCCGAGGATGGTGACGGTGGCGCTGGTGACCGGGCCGAGCGTGTACCGGGCCGATTGACCGAGCCCGACGACCAGGTAGCGGTCGGGCTTGATGGAGGTGGTCGTCTTGGCCTGCACCGTCACCGTGGTGGACGTCTGACCGGCCGGGATGATCACGTAGGGCGGGAAGGCCACGTAGTCGGTGTCGGCCTGCGCGGTCCCGCCCACCGACAGGTTGACCTGCAGGTCGTCGGACAGGGCCACGTCCGTCGCGATCGTGATCACCGCCGACTGGCCCGGGTTGATCGAGGTGGTCCCGGAGATCGTGACCCCGGGCGTGGCGCTCGAGGGCACGTTCAGGGTCGCCGACGCCGGAGCGCCCACGTCGTAGTCCGCCGTGTCTTCCAACGTCGCCGTCAGGGTCCCGTCGGGTGCCGTCGCGCTGGGCAGCACGAAGACCTGGAACGAGACGGAATCGGTGTCCTGGGGCAGGGTGATCGGCAACAGGGCGCCCGCCGGGATCCGGTCGGCGACACCGGTGATCGAGACGTTGACGGTGATCGCCGGGTGCAGCGCCCCGGCGAAGTCGGAGATGATCGTGAAGGTCGCGAACGACCCCCGGTCGACCGTGGTGCTCGTCGCCGCGATGTGCAACACGGGGACGGACGCGACGCCCACGGTGCGCCGGGACGCCGTGCGGGCCGCCGACTTCACCGCCGGCGGGCCGATGGTGACGCCCGCCGACGACTGCGGCCCGAGCGTGTAGTTCTGGCTCTGCTGCAACGCCACGTTGACCGCCGAGCCCGGCGACGGCGACGCCCCCGGATAGCCGCGTCGGGCCTGCCACTGGGCGAGCGCGAAGCGAGTCTGCTCGGTGAACGTCTGGTCGACGGCACCCGGCGAGAAGCCCTCACGGAGCAGCACCGTCTCGAGCTCGGTGACGTCGGCGCCCTGGGCGCCCACGTCGAGCTTGCGGAAGAACGGCAGCGGTCCGTCGACCGCCACCGACTCGCGACCGTCGATCGCCAGGATCGACTGACCGGCGGTGAGATCGGCACCGTCCTTGAGCCGGACCGCGCTGACCGTGGCGGTCCCCGCGCCGGTCTGGCCCGTCCCGGCGCTGACGGCGTTGACGGTGCGCTGCTCGGCCCGCTCGAGCACACCCGACACCGACACCTCCTCCTGGAGGTCGCGGGTCTTGGCCGTCGCGGTGATGAGGATCGGCTTCTTCGTGTCGCTCCCGCCGGACGCGAGCGCCACCCCGGCCACGATCGCGATCACCGCGACCACGGCCACCCCGGCGATGATCCACTTGCGCATCCGTTCCTCCGCCTACTTCTGCTTCTTCTGCGCGAAGGCCCGGGCCTTGGCTGCGCAGTCCTGGGTGTCGGTGCTGGTGATGACGTCCTTGCCGGGGGGCGGGGTGAAGTTGTTGCCCGAACCGGTGTTGAAGACGAACAGCCGCCCCTTCTCGTCGGGGGTCGGCACCGGGATCTTCCAGCCCTTGGCGATCATGCACTTCCGGAACTCGAGGTAGCTCTTGTTGGCGTCCTCGATCTCCGCCGGCGTCATGGCCTCGGTGGCGGCCTGCTGGGCCTGCAGGGCGCCGACGATGTTGCTGCGCGCCGCGCAGGTCGACAGTGCCTTGACGTACTCCGGGTCGTTCGAGGGCGAGTCCGGGTTGGATCGGTCGGGCGCCCCGATGAAGGTCACACCCTCGCCGGTGAGGCAGGCCCGGAACTTCGACAGCGCCGAGAACAGGTCCGACGACGCGTCGGACATCGTCTTGGCGCCGGTCGTGGTGGTGACCCCGGTCCCGTCGGCGGCGTCGGTCCCGCCCCCCGTCGCCGAACCGGCCGGCTTGACCACCTTGCCGTCGACGACCTTCCAGCCGTCGGGAAGCTTGATGTCGATCTGCCCGGCCGGGAGCACCTGCGGGTCGGCATCGGGTCCGCCCCCGACCTGGGTGACCACGAGGACCACGACGAGCGCGACCAGGGCCACCGCCACGACGGCCGCCCCGATCCGCAGCACCAGGCCCCTGTTCTCCACGTCACCCCTCCGCCGAGCGCGCCGGGCCCGTCCGGGCGGGGCGCGGCGGCACCCTAACCACGTGGCCGGTCCGAGTCCAACGCGGGTGGGCGGGTTTTCGGCGACTCCGTATCCTGGGACCGTCAAGGAGCCCACGTGAGCGACACCGAGCCGACCGAACGCGAGCGGGTCCAACCCGAGATCCTGGTCCCGGGCGGACCCGACGAGTCCGCCATGGGTCCGGCCGCGGCCGCCCTCGTGGCCGAGGCGGCCGGAGGCGAGGACGAGTCCGAGCAGGTCACCCGGCCGACGAAGCTCATCCGGATCGCCTCGATGGTGCGCTCGATGCTCGACGAGGTCCGCCGCGCCCCGCTCGACGACGCCGGCCGCCGGCGACTCCGGGAGATCCACGACAAGTCGATGGCCGAACTCGAGAGCGTCCTCTCGCCCGACCTGCGCGAGGAGCTCAACGAGGTCGTCCTGCCCCTCACCGCCGACGCACCCACCGAGTCCGAGCTCCGGCTGGCGCAGGCCCAGCTCGTCGGCTGGCTCGAGGGCCTCTTCCACGGCATCCAGGCCACCCTCTTCACCCAGCAGGCCATGGCCCAGAGCCAGCTCGAGGAGATGCGGCGGCGGCGGGCCATCGAGATGGCCCAGGGCGGGGCCAACCCGCCGAGCGGCTATCTCTAGGCCGACCGGCCCGCCTGCGCCCCCGCTCCGCCTGCTCGCCCGTCCCCCGGATCCGCCGCGGATCCGTCGACCCCGATGGTGCCCCGATGACGACCGTCCCCCTTCCCACCTCCGCCGCCGGCGACTGGACCCCCGACTCGTGGCGGTCCCGTCCGGCCGTCCAGCAGCCCGAGTGGCCCGACGCCGCCGCCCTCGCCGACTCGCTCGGCGAGATCCGGGCCATGCCGCCCCTCGTGTTCGCCGGTGAGGCCCGGTCGCTGCGCGAGCAGCTCGAGGCGGCCGGCGAGGGCCGCGCCTTCCTGCTCGTCGCCGGTGACTGCGCCGAGTCGTTCGAGGCCTTCAGCGCCGACGCCATCCGCGACAAGCTCAAGGTCATCCTCCAGATGTCGGTCGTCCTGACCTACGGCAGCGGCGTGCCCACGATCAAGGTCGGCCGCATGGCGGGCCAGTTCTCCAAGCCCCGCTCGTCACCGGTCGAGGTCCGCGACGGCGTCGAGCTCCCGTCCTTCCGGGGCGACACCGTCAACGACTTCGCCTTCGAGGCCGCCGCCCGGCGCCCCGACCCGCGCCGGCTGGTCCGGGCGTACCACCAGTCGGCGGCCACGCTGAACCTCGTCCGGGCGTTCACGAAGGGTGGCTTCGCCGACCTGACGCGGGTCCACGCCTGGAACCAGGAGTTCGTCGCCGCCACCCCCGAGGGTCAGCGGTACGAGACCCTCGCCGGCGAGATCGAGCGCGCCCTGCGGTTCATGGAGGCGTGCGGGATCGACCTCCACGCCGAGCTCCAGATGCACCAGGTCGACTTCTGGGTGGCCCACGAGGCCCTCCTCCTCGAGTACGAGGAGGCCCTGACCCGCCGCGACTCGCTGTCGGGCGACTGGTACGACTGCTCGGCCCACATGCTCTGGATCGGCGAGCGGACCCGTCAGCTCGACGGCGCCCACGTCGAGTTCCTCGCCGGCGTGCACAACCCGGTCGGCGTGAAGCTCGGTGCCGAGGTCGGCCCCGACGACGTCGTCGGACTGTGCCAGGCGCTCAACCCGACCCGTGAGCCCGGCCGGCTGGTGCTCTTCACCCGGATGGGGGCCGACCGGGTCGGCGAAGCCCTGCCGCCGCTGATCCGGGCGGTGCAGGCGGCGAACCACCCCGTGGTGTGGGCGTGCGACCCGATGCACGCCAACACGTTCTCGCACGCCAGCGGCTACAAGACCCGGCGCTTCGACGACATCATGCGCGAGCTCCACGGGTTCTTCGCGGTGTGCGAGGCCGCCGACGTCCGCCCCGGTGGCGTGCACGTCGAGCTCACCGGCGAGAACGTCACCGAGTGTCTCGGCGGCTCCGACTCGGTCCTCGACCACCACCTCGAGGAACGCTACGAGACGATGTGCGACCCGCGCCTCAACGCGTTCCAGTCGCTCGACCTCGCCTTCGAGGTCGCCGCACTCCTCCAGCGCTGACGCCAGCGGCGCGTCCGCCGGGCGCTAGGCGGTGGCGGTGTCGATCGCGGCGAGGGCGCGGTCGCGGGCGGCGGGTGACGCCGCGAGCAGCGGCAGACGCAGGTCCGGGGTGGGGATGCGACCCTGGGCGTGCAGCACCGCCTTGAACACCGACGGGTTGGGCTCGGCGAACACGGCCTCGACGACCGGCAGCAGCGCCTCGTGGTGGGCCCGGCCCTCGGCGAGGTCACCGGCGAGGCCGCACTCGATCATCCGCACGAAGCGCTCGGTGCACACGTGTGCCGACGCGCAGATCGCGCCGGTACCGCCGAGGAGGACGGTCGGGTAGAGGTACGGGTCGTCACCGCCGAGGAGCGCGAAGCCGTCGGGCGCTCCGGCGAGGATCTGGAGGGTGGCGAGGTCGATGCCGTCGACGGCCTGCTTGACCCCCACGACGTTCGGGTGCGCCGCGACCTCGAGCATGCCCGCCGCCTCGAGCACCCGGCCGGTGCGCAGCGGGATGTTGTAGACGACCACCGGCACCGGACTGGCGTCGGCCGCCGCCCGGACGTGCGCCACGATGCCCGCCTGGCTCGGCCGCACGTAATAGGGCACGACGACCATGGCGTGGGTGATCCCGGCGATGCCGCCGTACTCGACCGTGGCGTGCACGGTCGTGGCGGTGTTGTTGGTGCCCGAGCCGACGACCACCTGGGCGCCGCGCTCTGCACCGACACGGGCGCACAACTCGACCACCGCCCGCTTCTCGGCGGCGTCGAGCAGCGGTGCCTCACCGGTGGTCCCGAGCGGGACCAGTCCGGCCGCCCCCGCGTCGAGGTACTCGTGGGCCAGCCGCTCGAGCGCGTCGAGGGCGACCGAGCCGTCGGCGGCGAACGGGGTGATGAGCGGGACGTAGACCCCCCGCAGGGCGGTGCTGGACATGCCCGAACGCTAGCCTCCGCCCCGGTGTCCGACCTGGGTCAGTTCGTCCTCGCACTGCTCGTCGGCGTGGCCACCGGCGTGATGTCGGGCATGTTCGGCGTCGGCGGGGCGATCATCTCGACCCCCGGCGTCCGGGCACTCGGAGCGACCCCACTCCAGGCGGTCGGCTCCACCCTGCCGTCGGTGATCCCGTCGTCGATCAGCGGCACGATCCGGTACGCCCGCGCGGG
>JAFMJM010000104.1 GCA_017853455.1 Acidimicrobiia bacterium
AGGAGCCGCCGTGTCCGATCGCACCCACCGTTGGAGCCCGCCACCCGGCACCGAGGCGCTGTTCGGCCCGGGTGGGCCGTTCGCCCTCGCGGAGGAGGACGTCCTCGGCGTTCCGGTGACGGTCTTCGCGAACCGGCTGCCGAGCCTGCGGGCGCAGCTCGTCGACGCCGCCGAGCGCCGACCCGACGCGCCGTACCTGGTCTTCACCGATCGCAACCTCACACTCACGTTCGCCGACGTGGTCGCCTCGGCCGCCCGGATCGCAGCCGTCCTGGCGGACCTCGGGGTGCGTCCGGGCGACGTCGTGGGCTTCGCCGCCGCCAACGTGCCCGCGCACGCACTCGGGTGGTGGGCGACGGTGGCCAGCGGTGCCGTGGTCTCGAGCCTCAACGGCTGGTGGACGCCGAGTGAGCTCGCCTACGGCATCGAGCTCAGTGGCCCGAAGGTGATCGTGGCCGACGCCGCGCGCCTCGCCCGTCTGCGAGACGTCGGTGTGCCCGACGACGTCGTGCTCCTCGCCGACACCGACCTCGACCATCTCGTCGGACCGGCCCGCGACGACGACCCGCCGCTGCCCGACGCGCCGATCGCCGAGGACGACCCCGCCGTGCTGCTGTTCACGAGCGGCACGACGGGGCGGCCGAAGGGCGCCACCATCTCGCACCGGCAGTTCGTCCACAGCGCCCAGGTGGTGTCGGCCCAGGGTGCGATGACGGCGCTCTTCCTGCCGCCGCCCGCCGACGCGCCCCCGCCGCCCCAGCCCTCCACCCTCTGCGTGACGCCGCTGTTCCACGTGTCGGGCTGCCTGCCGATGGCGTCGTCGGCGGCGAGCGGGCAGAAGGTCGTCGTCCCGCCCGCCGGTCGCTGGGACGAGGTGACCCACCTGCGCCTCACCGAGGAGCACCACGTGCGCGCGTGGAGCGGCGTGCCGACCCAGTACTGGCGACTGCTCGAGCACCCCCGCTTCGACGATTTCGACACCACGTCGGTGGTCACCATCGGTGGGGGCGGCGCCGTGTTCCCGCCCGAGTTGTTCGCGCTGCAGGCCCGCAAGATGCCGTGGGCGCGTTTCGGTGTGGGGTACGGCATGAGCGAGACCCTCGGGTCGGGGTCACGCCTGGGGGGCATCACCATCGAGACCCACCCGGCGTCGGTCGGGATGGTCGAGCCCCTCTGCGAGATCGAGATCCGCGACCCCGACGGCGCCGCGCTCCCCGACGGCGAGGTGGGGGAGATCTGCATCCGGGGCGCGTGCGTGTTCCGGGGCTACTGGAACGACCCCGAGGCCTCGGCGGCGGTCCTCGACGACCGGCGGTGGTACCGGACCGGCGACTTCGGCCGCTTCGCCGACGGCGTGCTCCAGCTCGAGAGCCGCATGCGCGACCTGATCCTGCGCGGCGGTGAGAACGTCTACCCGATCGAGATCGAGAACCGGCTCGTGGAGCACCCGGACGTCCTCCAGGCGTGCGTGGTCGGCGTCCCCCACCACCAGCTCGGTCAGGAGGTCGCGGCGGTGGTGGTCGTCCGTGACGGCGTCGCCCTGACCGCCGCCGACGTCCAGGCCTGGGTGGGTGAGACGCTCGCCGCCTACAAGGTGCCCACGCACGTGCTGTTCCGCGACGACCTGCCCTACAACGCCACCGGCAAGGTCATCAAGCGTGACGTCGAGGACGACGCGGCGGCCGCCCTGGGGCGGGCGTCCGGGCGCTGACCCGGACCGCTCGCCGCCCGCCGACGACGGTTCGCCGACCCCTCCGCCATGGGGCATGATGTTCCTTCGGGCCACCCCGGAAGGAGCCATCGGTGACGACGACACGTTCGGTGGAAGCGACGATCCGCTTCCCCTACAAGCGCTCGCTCGGCCCGGTCATGGGTGCGTTCATGACCGCCCTGACCGAGCAGCGCTTCCTCGGGATCCGCAGCGGTGAGCGGGTGCTGTGCCCGCCGCGCGAGTGGGACCCCGACACCGCCGCCGACCTCTCGGCCGACGACCTGGTCGAGGTCGGGCCCGCCGGCACGGTCGAGTCCTGGACGTGGGTGAGCAGCCCGTCGGCGGCCCACCCGCTCGACCACCCGTTCGCCTTCGCGCTGATCCGCCTCGACGGCGCCGACACCGCGCTGCTGCACGCCGTCGACGTCGCGTCCCCCGATGCGCTCAGCACCGGGATGCGGGTGGCCCCGCGCTGGAAGGCGGAGCGCGTCGGCCACATCACCGACGTCGAGGCCTTCGTGCCCGGCGAGGTCCCGCAGGGTGGTGGCGGTGCCGGCGCCGAGGAGCCCGTCACGATGATGGACTACGACGCCGCCATCACCTACACCACCCCGGTCACCCGCAACGAGATGCGCGCCGAGGCCGCCAACGCCGAGGGTCGCTTCCTCGGACTCGAGTGCCCGGCGTGCGCACGGGTGTACCTCGGCGGTCGGGGCTTCTGCCCGATCGACGCCCTCGAGCTCGGCCCCGAGCACGAGGTCGAGCTGTCCCAGCGGGGCACGATCACCAACTACACCATCATCGAGCCGGTGCAGTACCCGGGCCAGACCGAGACCGAGCCGTTCGCCCGGGTGCACGTGCTGCTCGACGGCTCCGACGTCATCCTCGGCTACCAGCCGGTGGTGGAGTTCCCCGTCGGCGACGTGCGCATCGGCGCGCGGGTCGCCGCGGTGTGGAACGACACCAAGGTCGCCTCGGGTGGCGGCATCGAGCTCGACGGCTGGATCCCCACCGGTGAGCCCGACGACACCGACCCGAACCTCGTGAACAGGATCTGCTGATGGCCACCCACCCGCCCGACGACATCGCGATCATCGGCTGGCACGTCTCGCCGATGATCCGCCGTACCGAGCTCACCGAGGCGCAGATGCTCCTCGAGGTGGTCAACGGCGCGACCGCCCACGCCGGCATCACCAACGCCGACGTCGACTTCACCTGCGCCGGGTCGTGCGACTACGTCGCCGGTCAGGCGTTCTCGTTCGTGCAGAACATCGACGCCTTCGGTGCGTGGCCGCCCAAGCGCGACTCGCACGTCGAGATGGACGGCGCCTGGGCGCTCTACGAGGCCTGGGTCCGTCTGCTCGTCGGCGACCTCGACGTCGCCCTGGTGACCGGCTCGGGGCGGTCGTCGACCGCCGACCCCGACATCGTCTACCCGATGGAGATGGACCCCTACTACCTGGCTCCGCTCGGTGTCGACGCCATGTCGTTCGCCGCCCTCCAGGCCCGGGTCCTGCTCGACGGTGGCGTGGTGACGGAGCGCCAGATGGCCGAGATCGCCGCCCGCTGCCGCCGTGACGCCCGTGCCAACCCGCACGCCCAGGTGGCGGGCGACTTCGACGTCGACGCGCTGCTCGCCGAGGACTACGTACGTGAGCCGCTCCGGCGCCACGACCTGCCGCCGATCACCGACGGCGCCTGCGCCGTGGTCATCGCCCGGGCTGACAAGGCACGGGAGCTGTGCGAGAACCCGGTCTGGATCCGCGGGCTGTCGCACTGCGCCGAGATCCACTACGCCGGTCTGCGTGACCTGCGCCAGGCCGAGTCGATCACCCGGGCCGCCAAGGCGGCCGGGGTCGGCGACGCTCCGGTCGAGGTCGCCGAGCTCCAGACGGCCTTCACACACGAGGAGCCGCTCGTCGCCGCCGCGCTCGGCCTCGGGGCCGACGTGGTGGTCAACCCGTCGGGTGGGCCGCTCGCGGCCAACCCGATCATGGCGACCGGCCTCGTGCGCATCGCCGAGGCGGCCCGTCAGATCCGCGACGAAGGTCGTCACCGCACGCTGGCGCACTCGACGTCGGGTCCGTGCCTGCAGCAGAACCTGGTCTGCGTCCTGGAGGGTGAGTGATGTCGCATCAGCCGTGCGCGATCGTCGGGATCGGCCAGACCCACCACAAGAGCCGCCGCTGGGACGTCTCCCTCGGCGGTCTGGTGCGCGAAGCGGCCCGGCGCGCCCTCGACGACGCCGAGATGGACTGGGACGACATCGACGCCGTCGTCATCGGCAAGGCCCCCGACCTCTTCGAGGGGGTGATGAAGCCCGAGCTGTACCTCACCGACGCGCTCGGCGCGACGGGCAAGCCGATGTTCCGGGTGCACACCGCCGGTTCGGTCGGCGGCACCACCGGCATCGTGGCGTCGCACCTGGTCGAGACCGGTCGGCACACCCGGGTGCTCGCGGTGGCCTACCAGAAGCAGTCGGAGGGCAACGCCCAGTTCGCCCTCGGCTCCGGCAAGGGGGCGTCGCTGGGTGCGGGTGGTGCGTTCGCGCCGTTCATGCGCTCGTACATCCAGCGCAGCGGCGCGCCGCTCGACGTGGGCCCGATGGTGGCGGTCAAGGACCGGCTCAACGCGCTCAAGAACCCCTACGCCCACCTCAAGCTCGAGAACATCTCGCTCGAGACGGTCAAGGCGTCGCCGATGATGTGGGACCCGGTGCGCTACCTCGAGTCGTGCCCGTCGTCCGACGGCGCGTGTGCCGTCGTCTTCACCGACGAGGCCGGCGGCAAGGCTGCGGCCGCCGCGGGCCGCCAGCCGGCGTGGGTGCTCGCGAGCGCGGTGCGCTCCGAGCCGGCGTCGTTCCCGGGCCGCGATCCGGTGCGGCCCCAGGGCGCCATCGACTGCGCCGCCGAGATCTACGCCACCGTCGGGGTCAGCAACCCGCGCGAGCAGATCGACTGCGCCGAGCTCTACGTGCCGTTCTCGTGGTACGAGCCCATGTGGCTCGAGGCCCACGGGATCGCCGACGAGGGTGCGGGCTGGCGGATGGTCGAGAGCGGTGCCACCGCCCTCGACGGCGACTTCCCCGTCAACATGTCGGGCGGCGTGCTGTCGTCGAACCCCATCGGCGCGTCGGGCCTGCTTCGGTTCGCCGAGGCGGCGCTGCAGGTGCGCGGCATGGCCGGTGAGCACCAGGTCGACGGCGCGAAGGTGGCGATGGCCCAGGCCTACGGTGCCTCGGCGCAGTACTTCGCCATGTGGATCGTCGCCAACAGCCTCGACCCGTTCGGTTCCTGAGTCCGACCGGCGAGCGCCGGATGGTCTCGAACGCTGCTCTACCAACGGTATAGTCCGGGCCGACGGGTCACCGGACCACGTCCGGAGCGGGGGAACGGCGATGGCAGACGCAACCGGCACGGCGGCGACCGCCGGCGCGGCATCCACGGCGAAGAAGGTGTCGGCATTGGCCGTTCCCTTCCTCGGCTTCCTCGGGGCGGTGCAGGGCTCGGCGCCCAACATCGCGAGCACGGCGCTGGTCGGCGCCAGCCGCTCCCTCGACATGACCGGCGGCACCCAGGCCCTGGCCGCCAGCATGCAGACCCTGGCCATCGCCGCCACGGTGATCACGACCGGCCTGATCGCCGACCGCATCGGTCGGCGGAAGCTGCTGATGATCGCCCTGATCATCGGCGCAGTCGGAAACCTGATCGTGCTGGCCTCTCCTGCAGTGCCGATCTACCTGCTCGGAATGGCGGTCACCGGCATCGGGCTCGGTGCCGTCTACGGCTCCGCCTTCGGGTTCTTGAAGTCGGTGGTCAAGCCCGAGAAGCTGGCGGCGGCGATGGGCCTGTTCACCGCCGCGATCATGCTCTCGACCCTGGTCTTCACGTTCGTGGGCGGGACCCTGGCCTCCGCCAACTGGCGGACCGCCTACCTGCTGATCCCCGTCATGTGCGCGATCGGGTTCTTCCTGACGCCGATCCTGCTGCCGAAGCTGCCGCCGATGAAGGGCGACAAGTTCGACGCCTTCGGCCAGATCCTGCTGGGCCTCGGGATCATCGGGATCCTCTACGCCATCAGCAACCTGGCCAACAGCCTGACCAGCGCGAAGACGCTGGGGCCGCTGGTCGTCGGCGTCGTCCTGATCATCGGGTTCGTCATCTGGGAATCGAAGTACGACGGCCACTTCTTCCCGCTCGAGCTCTTCAAGTCGCCGATCTTCCTCGCCGCCCTGTGCTTCGGATTCATCTACAACTTCGGCAACTCGGTGGCGTTCCTTCAGCTCACCAACCTGTGGCAGTACATCAACGGCCTGACCACCGCCAAGGTGTCGATCTGGCAACTGCCGCTCCTCCTGGCGGGGATCTTCGCCGGTCTGACCATCGGCCGGCTCATGGGCAAGGGAATGAAGAACCGCACCGCCGGAGCGATCGGCGGTGGACTCACCGTCGTCGGGTTCGTGCTGCTGGCCCTCGCCCACGACTCCAAGACGCTCACGGGATTCCTGCCCGGCCTGATCCTCGGCGGGGCGGGCGTCATCGTCGCCTCGGTGCCGTTCG
The DNA here is from genome assembly GCA_017853455.1 of Acidimicrobiia bacterium. Classification (GTDB taxonomy): domain Bacteria; phylum Actinomycetota; class Acidimicrobiia; order IMCC26256; family PALSA-555; genus CAIUKV01. The sequence continues at coordinate 6,271 of JAFMJM010000104.1, forward strand.
GCAACCTCATCCTGCGGGAGTCGCCGCCGCGGTACCTCGGTCCGGTGTCGAGCTCGCGGACCACGTTCGGGCAGTTCTTCTACACCCTCGGGTTCTCGATCTCGACCGTCCTGGTCGACCGGATGACCGACGGCGGGGTCGTGGCCAAGCTCACGGCGGCGAAGGTGCCGGCCAACCAGCTCTCCACCGGCCTCGACGCCGTCAACACCTACGCCGCGTCCGGCACGGCGCCGTCGACCTCGCTCGGCAAGCAGGCCCTGGCCGACGCCGCCACCTCCTACGGCACGGCGTTCCGGACCACGTTCCTCATCGTGGCGGCGGCGATCCTGGCCGTCACGGTGTTGGCCACCGTCCTGCTGCGCAAGGGTGAGGGCACGCCCCAGCCGGCCCACCCCGAGGGCACCGCGCTCGAGCACGAGCCGGCCTGACCCGGCCGGGAACGGACCCGGAGCCGACACCACCGCCCGGTCCGGGCGATACTGGGCGGATGACCGCCACCGCGCTCCGTCTCGAACCCGCCTGGCCCGACCCCGACGCCGTCCTGGCGGTGATCCGGTCGGCGGGTCCGTTCTGGCCGTTGACCAACTACGCGGCGGGCGACGCCGAGATGGCTGCACTCGGGTCCAAGCCCCACACGTTCACCCCACCGTGGTTCCGTCAGGACTTCGCGCTCCTCGGTGCGGCGATCGTCGAGGGTGCCGAGGTGATCCTGGGCAATCCCCGGTTCGCCGAGGCCGCCCACGCCCTCGCCGGATCCGAGGCGGTCGTCCGGCCGACGACGGTCTACGTCAACGTGATGGGGCCGACCCCGTTCCCGTTCGCGCCGCACCTCGACGTGCCGGCGTTCCGGGGGTTCACCCGGACCGACCACCCGCTCTGGCTCCTCAAGGTCATGAAGACGTCCGGGCTGTTCGAGCGGTGGCGCACCAAGATCGTCACGGCGGTGTCGTGGATGTACGACGGCGTCGGTGGTGACTTCCACTACTGGCCCGAGGGTCCCGACGGACCGGGTGCGGTCGAGTCGCCCCCGTTCGCCAACGTCGCCGTGGTCGCCGACAACGAGGAGACGTTCCACGGGGTGGCCCCGCTCGGCGCGCCGGGGGCGACCATGCCCACCAACCTCGACCGGGAGAGCCGGCTGGTACGGGGCGACGGCGCCTGGGTGGTCCACGACCCGACGGGGGTGGAACTGGCCCGGTTCGCCGACGCCGACGCCCGGATCACGATCTCGTGGAAGGCCGATGTCTTCGCCGACGCGGCCGAGGCCGCCCGGACCGACGCCGGCGACGACGCGCTCGACCTCGACACGGTGGTCGAGGTGTTCCGGGCCGACCTGGCGGATCGGGGAGTCGTCGTCGACCGACCGGCCGATCCCCACGCCGATCCCGCCTGGGTCTCCGCGGTCGGCGGCACCTACCGCGACCCGGCACCCGCCATCGCCTGATCGCCGGATCGCCGGTCGAGGAGACTCCGTGCCGCACTTCACCAAGCCCGCCGAGGGCTCCTGGACCGAGCACTATCCGCACCTCGGCACCGCGCCGCTCGACTACGACGACTGCACGTCACCCGAGTTCTACGAGGCCGAGCGCGACGCCATCTTCCGGAAGTGCTGGTTGAACGTCGGGCGGATCGAGCAGCTGCCCCGGGTCGGCTCCTACTTCACCAAGGAGCTCGCCGCGGCGGGCACCTCGGTGATCGTCGTGCGCTCGGCCGCCGACGAGGTGCGGGCGTTCCACAACATCTGCCGCCACCGCGGCAACAAGCTCGTCTGGAACGACTTC
>JAFMJM010000368.1 GCA_017853455.1 Acidimicrobiia bacterium
TTGGTCTTGCTGGACTCAATCATCGACTGGCTCATGGAGCAGGTGCCCGTTCCGGCCATTTCAATGATGTAAGTGCCTTGTCCGCTGAACGAAGAGCCGCGAACAATGGCCACCGTCGAGCCGTTGGACATTTTGATAACGCGCGCGGCAGGGTCAAGACCGCTGCGCTCACGAGAGAACTCGGTATTGATGGCCGAGTACAGAACGCCTTGGGTCAGATCGAGAGCGTGACCTGCGCCGAGCGCTGAGTTCTGAATAACGCAGTCATCAAGGTAGATGCGGGACAGCGTTCCCCAGGTGTTGCCCGAGGTGTTGTTCATGCAGACGGCGCTGTAGCCGGAAGAGTACTGGTACACCTGGCAGTTTTTGAGGTGCAGAATCGTCCGCTGAGAACCCAAGAAGTCAACGGTGTTGAACGCGCCGGACTCGTTGGTAAGGAGACAGTTGCTGATCGAGGAGATGTTCTGAAAGATACCGCCAGCTTCTGCCGTAGCAACTTCGAACTTGATGTTGCCTTTGAGAATGACCGCCTGGATGTTCTTCCGGGGGCTCTGAAGACCGACGATATGGGTGTTCGTGCGGGAGATGGTCAAAGACTGCGTGTACACACCGGGGTGCACGTAGATCACGCAATCAGGAATATCGCCAGCTCCGCCCGCCGGGAGCGAATCCAGAGCAGCTTGCACGCTGGCGAAAGGAGCGGCCATCGAGCCGTTGCCCGTGCTATCCGAACCGTTCTTCGCAACATAGCGGGAGTTGGAAGGAAGGAACTGGATAGCGCCCTTAACCGAAGAAACGGAAGGAGCTTGGTCGAGCTGGCTTCCGGCCATGCTGTCCACGACAGCGGCCGACTTAGCACGCGCGTCCGTGAAGTAGAGGTGGCTGGCTTCGTCGACGTCGTCGGTGGTCAGCGCATCGACGGTGTTGGACAGCGAAGTGATCTGCCCTTGCAGACCTGCATCGGCCAGCGCCGTGCTGCCCGACAAGGCGGTGATCTGTCCTTGAAGGGCCGCCTCGGCCGCCTCAGCGCGCCCCTGCTCCGCAGCCTGCGCATTGGAGATGTTGGTCGCAACCGTAGTGGCAAAGTTCGGGTCCTGCCCAAGCGCATCGGCGAGCTCTTTGAGCGTATCGAGCACTGCCGGAGCACTGTTCACAAGCTGCGCGATCTGCGCGTCGGTGTAGTCTTTGGCGTCCACCAACGCGCTGGCCACATCGGCAGCCTTTGCGCCAGGAGCCCAGCTCGTTCCATTGAACGTAAAGAGCTGACCCTCGCCAACGACAACAACGTCGCCAACTTGCGGGCCCGAAATCGAGGCGAGGTCCGCTTCCGTCGCGAATACTGCGAGGCTCAGACCGCTCTTAATCTTGAAAAATGAATTGGCCATCTCGGTCTTCCTTTCATGCACACGGCACAACAAAGAAACCCACCGGAAGTACCGAGTGGGTGTACTGCGTGGGAGTTGGCTGGACTCGGAGGAAAATATTTCCCATCTGAGTGGACGCTCTTCTGATTGTCGAACTACGGCACGACGAGAGCAATATGGTGCAACCAAGATTTATGCAGACTTCATGCACACACGCACGCGCACAAGAACAGTAGATTCCTGTAGGATACACTCATCTCCGTAAATACACGTAGAGCGGACTACTGAACACACGCACGTCAAAATGCCGCACTAAACCGTCAGTGCACTGAACTTGTACTTCACTGTTTTGTTCTGACCGAGAGCGTCGGCATACGTCAGCGCACCTGCGCTATTGATAGCGAAGTCCACCCCGGTATTGTCTCCTGCCGAGGTCACACTAAGCATCCAGTCAGTGCCGTTGTTGGCAGCAATCAAAGAAAACGTTTCGGCTTTGTTAGGAGCACCGCTGACAAAGACCGACACTTGTCCGATAAAACTACGGAAGGTTGCGGGCGCAAACGTTGCCAAAGTGCCGGCCATAAGGCTCGACGTCAGGCCGCCTTCGCCGGCATGAAGCGCGTCGATTTGCGCCTGCAAGTCCGCTTCAGCGCCTTCGGCGCGAGTCTGTTCGGCCGCAAGACCTTCTTTGACTGCTCGGACCGACGGAGCTTGATCGGTTTGACTTCCCGCCAAGCTATCAACGACTGCTGCGCCTTTCGCGCGAGCATCGGTAAAGTAGAGCTGGCTGCCTTCCGCAACGTCGTCCGTTGTTAGGCTGTTAACTTGTGCCTGAAGAGCCTGAAACTGTTCTTCAGTGATACCGCTGATGGGCCCCGCCACCATGCCCGAGAGAACAAAGTAGACGATGTGATCGCCTGCATTGATTGTCGCGTACGGTGTAATCGTCGTTGCGTTGGTTTCTTCGTAGTCATTCCCGTCCAGAATCGCGCCGGGATTCTTGAGAAGGCCGCGCCAAAAAACCCAGAGATTATTTCCGTTGTTCTGAGCGTCCTGCACATAGGCGAGGCCGCCAGGCAACGTATGCGGCGTGTGCGCTTCAATCGGAGCGGTCACGCGCTCAATGACACGGATAAGCCCGGCAAGCGTGAACGCTTGGGTGAGGCTTTGCAGCGAATTAGAAAGCGCTTGGAGAGAGCCGGCGACAGATTGGCCGCTGCTCAGGTAAGACCCGGCGTAGCTTTGATCGCCAATCTGCGCATTCAGGATGTTGAGGGCTTCGACCACCGTCGGGGCCACGCGCAAGCCGCTGAATGCGAAGTTCGGGCCCGTGTTGGTAAGAAGCCCTTCGAGGCTGGTCGCCTTATCTTCGGAACCAAGCACCGACTGTAGGTCGTTGATGTCTTGCCGAAGATCGCCCGACTCCGTAACGCCAAGCGTGCGCACCGTACGGAACGCCGAGTCGTCCAACTGGTCGAGGCGCGAGTAGAACCCGTAAAAGAGGTCAATCGTCGCGGGTTGAGTTGCTTCCCAAACGTACGGCGTGCTCTGCGAAACCAGGTCTCCGCCGAGGGGAACGGAGAAGAAGCGGACCTCTACCGCATCCGGGCTGCTGGCTGCGCCGGCGTAAGTAAGACCGTAGATTTTCTCGCCCTTGCGAGGGCCGAGCTGAACAACAAAGGATGTTCCGTCTTCGCTGTTCTGAACTTCGACGTAACAAGCAACCGGGTCGTTGGCGTAGAGCCCGAGGTCAAAACACGGAATGCCCGTCTTATCGGTGGCGTCGGAATGTTTTAGATTTCCCGCACTCGATAAAACAACCTGCGTGCTTGTGGCCGTAACCGACTGGCCTCGAAACGCGCGAGTGACGATAAACCCGCGGGCGTCCGTTGTTTTTCCAGCAATGTTGGCAAGACTTGCCGCAACGTCGGTTCCCAGGTCCGTAGGCCGCTGGTACGTCGGCACTGGAGCGTCGTACGGCACGCCCTTGATGGCTTGCCGATCTGTCCGCGTAAAGTCCAGATCGTCCTGGAGCGAGTAGGGAAGCCGCTCTTCCAGCGTAAGAACGCTGCCCTCAAGCACGCCAGCATTCCGGATGGACACTGCCGATCCAGAAACATCCGTAATGAAGAAGATCCCGTTGTTCTGCGTATTTCCAGCGCCGGACACCCAAACGAAATTCCCGGCAGTAAACCCAGTGCTCGACGTGTTCAAAACAACCGTGTCACCACTGGCGCTTGCCATTGTGGCGGTTGCCGATACCCCAGTCAGAGCTCCTAAACTTGACGATTCATCCGACAGTACGCGCTGTGCGGATTGCACAGGAGAGCCAGCGATGTCCAAAAGGGGGCGGAGCTTGTTGGGCAGGTAGCTTTGGGACACAGAAACCCTCCATGCACGGTTGGACAGCGGTACTTCTCGAGCACAGCGCAGCAACAACGGAGGATGACGAGAGAGCCAAAACTGCCCGATACTTCAGCAGCTTTTCCTGCAGGACCTCACGCAACCTTTAGACAGCGACGAAATTGGAGATGAGATACGTCGAGGGCGTAGGTGCGGGCACTAAGAAGTAAATGGCATCGAAACCCGTACCCATCCCACCGCTCTCCAGGACGTAGTATTCGCCGTCGAGCACGTTTGGGGAAGAGGCTTGTGCAAGGCGCCGACCGTTCTGAAACACTTCGATCGTGCGGCCCGTCACCGACGGGTCGTGCACAAACTTCATCGGGGTCTTGAACAGGCGATTCACACCGTCGCACACACCTACGAGGCCCACGCCTTTTCTCTCATACGAAACGACACCCGTACCACCCCCGCCGCCGCCTCCACCCCCACCGCCGTCTCCCGACGGCACGTAGACGGCATCCAGCATTCCTGTAAACGGATTGAAAACATACGTAACAGCCATCTCAGGTCCTCGTGACCGATACTAGCTGATCGCCCGTATAGCTGAGAGTGAGTGTAGCGACCAAGGTGCCACCTGTGCCTCCTTGGTAGTACTTCGCGGTCGCCACGTGCCCCGCAGGGGTATACGTCAAGGCGATGGCATCAAAGGCCACAGGAATAAGACTGGCCATGTTGCGTACGGGCCACGGTGTCGATCCCGGCTGCCCCTGATCAGCCCGTACCGAGTCCGTCGCTGCGCTTAACGTTCTGCCGATTGTAATCGTAGCCATGTGCCGCCCTCGGCCTCCTGCTTAGCCGCCGCAAAAAACAAAGCGCTCATAGCCCGAAGCGCAGTCACGACACTACTTCGTCGCGTTGACCAGGGCTGCAGCGCTGAATGCAATAGCTACAGCGGAAACAACCCCCATCACAACCCCGAACTCCGCGGTTCGATACCAGACGGGGCCATCATTGAGCTGCTGCTGAAGCGTGTCGAGTCGCTGCTGCATATCCGCGGTTGTCCGCGCATACGCTTCTCGCTCCAACTCGAGTTGCGCCTTTAATCCATCAAATGCCGCCGCGTCGTACTTCTTCTGATACTCCACGTCCGCTTGCAGCCGAAACGAGTACTGCTGCAAGTAGTTCGCCCAACGAAGAGCCGTAGATTGATCGAAAAGTTGTCCCGGAAACGGCGCGCTCTCTCCTTTCTTCAAAGCAACGATTACGTCCTCTCCCGGAGGTACTGCCGTAACGGGCTCCGGGCCTTCGGCCCGCGCCGCGCGCGGCGACACCAAAAGAAACAAAAGGACGATCAAAAAGTGCCTTGAGTGCTTCACAACACCACCACATCAATAAAGCCAAAACCTCAGAAGTAGGCGGATACTACCCTGGGCTCAAAATGGCGAAAAGAACGGATTTATTCTTTCTGCATCCACGGCTGCGGAAAGAGATTTGGCCAGCGACGAACACAAACCTGTCGCCAAGCCTGGGCAAATCGTTGAATTTCTAAATCCGCTGTCTCAGCTTCGCGCTCCCGCACAAACTTCGCAATCGCCGCAGGATTCGTCGTCCAAATAAACGAGGTCTCTGCCTGATGCGGGAGCAAGCTCGCCGCCGCTTCATAAATACGCTTTCGCGCAAGACCCTTCGGCTCCATGCCGTGAGTACTTATGAACTGCTGGATGTCCTGCTCGACCGCCGTGCAATAGAACGTGTACGCCGTCTGCATCGCCTCTTGAAAAAGGGTCTGCATTTCGGGGCGCTCTTCGGAATACCGAGGAGGCTCTACAAAGAAGCCGTAGTGATGCGTGAAGCGCGTCGACTCCTGAGAAGGGCTGCCCTCCTCGTTCCGGTCCGAGCCCACGTAGTTCCGAATAATCTCGTGGCTGACCCGACGAGAAATGCCGGCAAAGAAGAACGTCATCTTGGCGTGGTAAAGCACGCTGGCGTGGGGGGTCTCGCCCTCCTGCGTATGCGCGATGTACTCGCGATTGCCGCGACGCCCGGCTTTCTGCCCAAAACTGTCATAACATTTTCGGCCCGCCAACTCGACGAGAAGCTCGTTGGCCGTGAGGTCTCGATTTGTGACCTCATCAATTCCTCCATGAGGAAAGAGCGCCATCCATTCGCAGCCTTCGGTTGGAAGACACTCCGGGCGATGGTCTTTCACCCAGTACATCATGTCTTCCACGCCGAGCGTGGATAGTTGCATCTCCGCAATCGGAAAGATGACGGGGCCGTTACGGAGAATTTTAACTTCAGACGCCATGTGCTGCTCCCTGTCGAATCATTGCAAGGCAGCAAAGCACACTCTATGGCGGAGCTCAGATACCCTTCAGCTCTTTGCCTACTTTTTTTAGATATTCATTGGCGGCGTCAACATCGCCGGCCAAGTCTTTTTCTGTTTTTACTTCTGCCTCCAAAAGCGCTGATAAGTCTTTATCGCGCTGTTCTTTGGCCTCTTGTTGCTTTTCCGTAGGACCGCTGGACGGCCCTGGCGGTGGAGAAGGCGGAAGCGGCGGATCGTTCTTTCCAGAAAACCGTCCGCTCTTTTTAAAGAAGAACTCTCCAACCAAGTGAAACAAGCTCGCCAAACTAGCGAACACCCACTGCGGAAGTCTGAGAAAAAGCTCTTTCATTTTAGATTCCTGGGTACAGGATTTGGCGGTACAACCACGGGCACAAGCTCATCACCTGCAGGCGGAGGAGAGGGGGGCAAAGAATCATCTGGAAACGGGATGTTCCACTTCTGCTTGAGAACGCCTTTTATGACACGGTAACCCCAAGCCGCAAACCAGCCCGTGCCAAGTCCATAAAGCGCGCGAGAGACCCACGTGGCTTTCACAACTTCGGGATACGCAAAAAGGGTCGGTGGGCAGGACAGACAGAACACCAAGCCCAGAAGCGCCGGCAGTGTTGGAAGTACAAACTCGTCCCAAACCCGCTCGGCCCGCGTGAGCGGTGTCTTATCCGACAGGGTCGGCCAGATCGCCTCGCAAAGACGCCGAATCGCGAATGACGTGACGTAAAGCCCAAGGAGTAAAAACGCCGTGGGCCAAGTAAGGATATCGTCCAGCGTCGGCATCGCGTAGCTCCTTACTTCACGTAATAGATGGTGAGTTTACCAGAACCACCGCGCCCCCCAGCGGGCTGTTCTCCCCAAGGAGCGGCGCTACCGCCGCCGCCGCCGGCCCCTGTATTGTCTCCAGCGTGCCCTCCTACCCGCCATGCGGCGACCTCGGTGTGCCCGCCGCTGGCCCCGTCACCGCCCGGGCCACCTCCGCCACCTCCGCCATTGCCGAGTGTTGACGAGGAGTTTCCCACGCCGGTTGCGCCTCCCCGTGTAGGCACGCCCGTTTCGGACACGTTTCCCATACCGCGGGCAATATGCCGATTATTCGGACGGCCTCCGGGTGCGCCCGCGCCCAAAACCGGCCACGTCGTTACCGTACGCAGCTCCCAAGGCTCTCCAAGTACCGACCCAAGGATTGAGGAGTCGGTCTGCTCGTCGTACGGCTTCGCGATGCCGCCTATCGGCGCCCCAAAATACGGATTAGTCGGATCGATATCAAACCCATGCGCTCCCGCGCGCGCACCCAAAAAGCGCATAAGCGTAGCACCAGTTGCCGCAAGTAGCGTATCTCCGCCATCCGCGCCCGGAATGCGATCTCCTGATCCACCACTTGAAGGATCCGACACACCGCCCGCACCAATGGTCACGCTGTACTCCATCCCGGGCACCACGGTAACTGCACGCCAAGAACCGTGCGAACCGCCACCGCCACCACCACCCGCCGCCTGCGTCCTATTCGCACCCGATCCAACATACGCACCTCGGCCGCCGGCCGAGCCGCCGCCGTAGCCGAATGCCATGATCCGTGTCACACCTCGCGGACACGTCCAGGTCATTGGCCCCCCGGTAGCGGGATTGACGGACGAGGTGAATACTTCGCTGCGCATGTAACTACCGCGAGAATGTTGATAAAGACGCCAACCGCCTACATAAAGAAACGTCGCCCACGGCCCATCCGCCGTAGCCCCATTTCCCAGTACAAACAACGGATTGCCTGCCTGGTCCTGCACCGTCACCTTGTACGTCAGCGCCGGGTCAACAAACATTGAAATCATTTCATTGCCGACTACGCCTGCGGTCACGAGTCGGTATGTGCGGTCTCCCGTAAGCGTCGCAGGAATTGAAATCGTCGCATTACCGACACCTGCTGAAATTGGCCAATTGTTAACGTCTTCCCCGGTACGCACACTAGGCAGGATTCGCCCAGCACCGGAGAGCTGAATTGGTCCTTCAAGCGTGTCGCCTTGAGACGTCTTTCGAAGCCGCTCATCCGACACCGTTTGTGAAAGAGAATTTGTAGACTGCACAAGGCGCGTAATCTGACTGTGTAACGTGCCGGCAGGAACATTGTACGGCGTACCGCTAACCGCGGCAGAACCAATCTTCGCAGCACCGTTGTTGGTCGAGGCGAGGTCCGATACAATTTTATCAAGCTGCGCTTCGACCGTGCTTTGCGGATTGGTCGTACCATCCGCCCAAGCGCCCGAACCCGCAAACCCAATCAGAGCTGCACCACCTGCGGACAACAAATCTGCCGATACTTCTTGTGCGCCACGAATCGTAATGTTCGTAAACGCATCCACCGGCATGGTCGCCAGATTGCCGCGAACGCCGTAGTACACGCGGTACGTCTTGCCCGCCGGAATAGCCGGTGACACCGTCAGCGTGACGCTCCCCTCACTAAAGCCGCCGCTGCCGACCGTGCCGCCTGACAAGACCGCAACGCGGCAGCGTTGTGTGCCCGTCGCATCGACAATCTCACGGTCGTTCTCATCGAGAACCTCGAGGAACGTATTGAGTCCTGCCGCCGTGTTCGGAGTCCCCGAAGCACCTAAGAAGATTCCGGGCCCCGTAAGCGTGATGCTGCTGACGGCGGTCGTCGCCGTAACATCCGACGTGCGAATCGGAACCGCCAAGTCTCGACGAAAGAGGTCGTCGAGGTAATCGCAGTTCTCCGCCAAGGCATGAATCGGCCGGTTGGTCGACTTGCTCGTTGCGTCTTCGCCGAACGCGACGAAGTAGGTGCCTGCATTCGGACCGCCAGCTTTCTTGCTGTCATGCAGCGCCGGCGTCCCGGAGGCAGCGTTGTTGATGTAGTCATAGCCGCTCGAAGGAAGACCACCAAAGTAGGTCGGAACACGCAAACGATGGAAGGGCATCGAAAACCTCGAGAGCTTATTTCATGTAATGAATGACGAGCTTACCGGAACCGCCGCGACCACCCCATTGCGGGGCGCTGTATGAGATGCCACTGCCGAAAACGGCACCGTAGGAACTGAACGCGTAACCGCCATTGTACGTCCCGCCGCCACCGCCACCACCTGCGCCGCTGTCTGGCGCGGCGTCATGCCCCGCGGTTCCGGCCGAGTAGTACTGCGCAAAGCTGCCAGTAGTGTGGTACGGCGAGCCGCCGTCGCCACCCGCTCCGCCCATACCACCAGGGCCGCCACCGCCACCGCCACCGCCGCCACTGTACCAGCCGGCATTCGTGTTATTTGGGTCAATAAGGCCTGGGCGCCCGCCCAGTTCGCCATTGTAGCCTCCGCCTAAAGACGGCAGCCCCGGACCGGCCCAAGCCCATCGAATACCGCCAAACCCACCACTCCCAGGAGCGCCTGATACGCGCGCCCAAATGGACTTAATGTCCCAGCGCGCATTCTCACCCGCCCAAAGCCAGAATGGCCAGCACATGCCCGGCGCCGGTAAGTACTCGACGCCGGGGTCGGCTACGTTGGTGTTAAGGTACGTGTCCCCAACCGCCCCATCGGCGCCCATGGTTCCTGCAAAAAACCGTGCGCGCTCAACGCGCGTGTTGTCTGGCAAAACTTCCCAAAAAAAGGTGAGCTGGCCGTCTCGCAATCCCGACGGATTGGTGTTGGCGACATCTGATGCCAAAGATCCATCAGGGTTAATATTTAACAAGCGCGTTCCGGGATAAAGACCCGGGTCGTTCTGGCCGCCGGCGCCAACACCAATGCAGTAAAGACGGCCCGGAATAACAGGAATGGTTACCCAACCAGGTAAGGCGCCGCCACCGCCACCGCCACCAGCAGCAAGCAAACTACTGTTGCCGTAAGGTCCTCCGCCAAAATCCGGAGTGTAGTGCCAAAAGGCCGTACTATAAGTGCCCTTCGTATCGGAATGCCCGCCGCGACCACCCGCGCCGCCGCCGCCGTATCCGTAAAGAAGGATACTTGTGACTCCCTGAGGGCACGTCCAGAATTGATCTCCCCCTGTGTACAGAAACGTCTCGGTGCGCATCGTACCGCCGCGCGCATTCTGATAAATACGCCAGCTTCCCATAAAAATGAGAGTACACCACGCGCCGTCGGCTCCACGCCCATTGCCGATACGAAACAGCTCGGTTGTGCCTGCGCCCGTGCCGGTCGTCAGAGTGACCGTGTAATTAAACGAATCATCCGCAAAGACCGAAATAACATCACCAGGTACCGCGCCATCGGCACTAAAGTTATATGTGCGATCGGCGGTTACGGCACTCGTAATTCGAATTGCCGTATTTGTGTTTCCGACCGTAATTACCGTGGCGGCGTTGGGCCCTTGCATAACGCTCGGAATAATCCGCCCTTTACCTGACAACTGCACCGGACCAAGAAGTGTGTCTCCGGCGGCTGTCTTGATAAGGCGCTCTTGTGCATGCGCTTCTGCCTCTTGCGCGTGTGCTTCCGTCTCATCGCGCAAGGCGCGAACAGCGTTTATCGCCGTCATCACCTGCCCAAGCTGGCTGTGCAAGGTGGTGGTCGTCAGACTGTAAACACTGCCCGTGATACCGAGCGAGCCAATCTTGGCCGCGCCATTATTGGTCGAGGCGAGGTCGGACACGATCTTATCGAGCTGGCCTTCCACTGTCCCTTGTGGGTTCGTGGTGTTATCGGCCCACGGACCCGATCCAGCGAAACCGACCTTGGCAGCGCCGCCGGCCGCAAGAAGCTCGGCCGGTACTTCCTGCGCTGCGCGGATTGTGATGTTGGTCAGCGCGTCGACAGGCAACGTCGCGAGGTTCGTACGCACCGCGTAGTAAATGCGGTACGTCTTTCCTGCAGGAATGGCCGGAGACACGGTGAGCGTAATGTTCCCCGTGCTGAAGCCCGTACCGACTGCACCGCCCGAAATAGCCGTAACTCGGCACTCTTGCGTGCCTGTCGCATCGACGATCTCGTTATCGTTCTCATCGAGAATCTGAAAAAGGAGGCTAAGCCCTGCGGGTGTATCAGGTGTAGTCGCCGCACCTAGAAAGATACCAGGACCCGTCAGAACAATACTGCTAACCGCAGCCGAGGCGGTAACATCTCCCGCGCGTGTCGGCGTCGCCAGGTCTCGTCGCAAAAGGTCATCAAGATAATCGCAGTTTTCGGCCAACGCCTTAGCCGGCCGATTTGCGTTCGCACTGGTCGCCTCTTCCCCAAACGCGACGAAGTAAGTCCCGACGTTTGAACCGCCGGCACTGGGGCCGTTCGCGAAAGCCGGTGTGCCGCCCGCACCGTTGTTGATGTAGTCGTATCCCGACGGCAGGCCGCCAAAGTAATTCGGTATCGAAAGTCGATGAAACGGCATCTTAGAACCTCACCGTCCAAGAAATCTCAAGGTCGAAAGACGACGTCTTCGAGATCGTGTCGAACGTGTCATATGCAATTCCTGGATTGTTGTAGCGGTTGGGATCGGCATTCCCACTAAACAACATGACCTCTGAAAGCGGTACGGTCAGATACGGGCTGTAGCTGATCTCCATGTCCGAAAACAGCCGGCTAAACGTAACTTCCGTGGGCGTCCGCATTTGTGGAGGCGCCTGAATTTGTCCGAGCCAGACGTCGTTCGCAGGATAGGGCGGCGTTTCATTTGACCCAGATACGCGCACGGGCCGCTCAAGAACCGTCACACTCGGATCGGTGTCGGTCTGCGTGTTGGTCCCCGGATAGGCCGCAGCGAGCGGTGCGGCGTTTGCGACTCCCAAAGCAAGCTGTCGCGTGCCGCCGATCCCAAGCCCCATATAACGAATGCGGTCGTTACGCGTCGGAGTTACCGGACTAAAGCTACTGTAAGAAAGGAGCTGCGCGAGGTACTCTCGGCCAAGATTAAGCCAGATGTTGTGTCCTTCTCGCCGAGCAACAATCTTACCGCGCTCGCGCGCCGTAAGAACGAGATTGTTCTTCACCTCGATAGTTTCGCGAAAAGGGACTCCACCCATTGCGTTCTGCCTGCTCTTGGTCATTCGAAACTCCGGGCGCTAGGATAGGGCACGTCACGTACCTCGATAAACACAATAAGAGCCCGCAGGTAGCGTGGAGTCGTAACTCCACGTCACAGCCTGGCCCATACGAATAAAAACACCGCCCCAGTAGATCGGGTTCGCTCGCGCCGTTGTTGAGCGAATAAAGCAGCGCAACACGTCTCCAGAAGTCACAGCAAACGAGATGGCCTGCTGAAACACAAACGCGCCCTCCGCAAGCGTGAAGGGGATTGACGCCGCCTCAGCACCGTTCTTTTCAACAACAAGGCGGTACGTGTTTGGGTTTCCCGTATCTACCGCGGAAATCTCAACATTGACGACAGTGACGGTTCCCGCAATCTGAATTGTCGAAGGCGTTCCCACCTCAAGGCCTGCGGCCGGCACTACGACTTGGAGTCCGGACACAAAATAAGCAGCCTCGTTTTTGTAGGGGCTAAGATCGTAGGACAGGACGCTGTCCAGACTCGCCTTGGTACCTGCCGGAAGCGTCGTGCAAAGAGTCCGCACAATGGCGTCTTCGGGGCACAAAGCCGCGCGGTCATACGCCCAAGCAACGGCGAGCGTTGGGTCCGGAAAAGTCGGGGCCGTCGCTAAGTCCGCGTCGTTATCGTATTGATTGCGCGAACCGCCTCCGGCGGGACGGTGCTGGTCGTAGATAGGCGCCACGCCCAGTGCGCAAACACCGGTGTCCATGTGCAGAAGCCCGTGCCGATGCACGGCATCGGACGTTGTCACCGTTGTATTTCCGAGCTGCGAGCGCACCACAAACAACGGATACGCGTACGTCGGCTTTATCTTCAGGATAAAGCTGCGAACGAAAAGAAGGGCCGACAAGTTGAACGCGGCGCTATCCACGCGCACCAAAAACTTGAAGAACTTCTCGACTTCGAAGAAGGCGCCTTGCTCCAAGTACCCCTGGAACCATTCTGGGTTTTTCACCCAGTCGACAACCTCCACGCCCTGCACCAAAGGCGCAAACTGCGTCACAGCGTCGCCTACCGCATACGGCACGCCCGTAGAGGGGTTGGTTTCCAGAGAGAGCGCGACCGGGAAGGAGTACGACCGGACGATGGTGGTGTCCGCCGCATCCTGAACAAGGATGCGTCCCGTTGTCGCGCTAAAGTCCGTACGAATTTCGACAATCGTGCCGGCCTCTTCCGCGAAGGGAAGCCCGAGCAAAATCTGCGTGCCGGCCCGCAAGTTGAACAAGGTCGGTCCGTTGGTGTACGCAAACCAAAGCCCTCGAACCGCCGAGAGGTAGTCCACATTGGAAGGCAGCGTGGACAAGTCATCGAGCGTAAATCCGGCAGGAATGCCGAAGTTCGCCTCGATGCGCGGACGGTTATCGAGGTAACTGGTTTCTGCCCAAAGCTGCGCCGGTGGCAGCTGTCCTTGCCAGATGTCCGGCCCGCCCGTCGCTTCCGGAACAGGGGTAATAAAACGGAAGCACTTCTGTCCTCGGAACGTATCAATTGCGTAATCGACGTTTCGACGAAGAACCTGCGTGTCGTCTTTCGCGACAATCTTTTCCTGCAAGAACGGGACATCCGCAATCAATGGATCTAGCGGCACGTACTTCTTGCGGAGCACACCCTTCAAAAAGACAAAGTACCGACTAGAGTCCGATAAGTACAAGCCAACGGGCGTTGCGTCCACGGCCAGGCTCAGGGGCGTTGCCGACGAGGCGCCAAGTACACGGCCCGTAACTTCGAGCAGGTTCTGCGTCGCCGTGTCCAAAACTTCGTACAGGACATAGTCGTCCTGCTCACAGAGACCGTCCCAGAAGTTCAAATCCTTGGACGTCACAGTACCGGCAAGGGACCAGGATGTTCCTGCGGGAACAGGAAGCGGGTCTAGCAGCGCAAGACGCTGAAAATAAAAAGGATCGGAAGGGTCATCGAGAACACGACCAATCCGATATGCAACGCCGTCAATACACAGGAAGTCACCTTGCTTAATGTCGAGGTACTGAAGGCTTCGTTCTGCACGATACGTCTGCGAAGTAACAACGCCTGCTCCCGAAGTGCCTTGAGGAACGCCATTGACTTGCCCCGCATGAAAGAACGGACAGGTGGTGGTCGACGCAATGCTGAACACGAAAGGCGCATCAATGCGGACGCGTGCGTAATTTCCGTCCCGCTTGAAAAGCACATGAACCGAAAACCGCTCGTCAATCTGACGCAGGGCTGCCTGTAGCGCATTTTGAAGCGTGTACGGTGTGTGCGTATCCGCTGGGCCAAGCGCTAGCGTCAAAGGAACATCGAGGCCCACGAGCTGCACATCGACGTGCGTACCGGGCGTAACGGCGGTTCCTGTAAAAAGGATATCTTCCGACTCAATACCGCTGTACATCGCGCGGACTGTAGAAAGCTCACGAAGCGCAATGCTCTCTTGCATGAGCAGGTCGTAGTGCATCCAGCGCCGCTGAAACGTGCGCTGAATATCTCGAAGGCTCTTGGAGTAATCGACCTGCCAGAGCGTTAAGAGTTCGGCAGCAGCAACTTGGGCCAGGCCTTGCCAGAAGGTCGTAATACGCTCGGTATCTTCGACGAGCCGCCAAAAGTCCGACAGGTAGTTCCAAATGAACGATACGTCCGGGACAACCCCACGAGCGACGACGGACTCCATACAGTTTGCCACAAGTTGCGTGGGCTCTGAAAAGAGGACGCCATCGAACACCGTCAGGTCGAATTTAAAGATTCCAGGAACATCGGGATAAAACGTCGGCTTCGGCGACGTTGGCGTATTGAGTCCGTTCTGCCGAATGTACTTGAACGCCGTATTGCTTGAGAGATTGTCGGGCAGCGTGTAGCTGTCAATACGCACAAAGAAGCCGTGCGTATCGAGGCCCCTACTCTCAATCCGGTATACTTTGCCGCCGACGACAAGAACGTCGTCCTGCAAGATCGGCTGGATGCCGTCCAAAATACTAAGCGAGGTCGAATAGAACCGGTTCGTATACCCAGTCGCAGGATTACCGGGGTACGAGCGGCCATCGACCTCATCGTGAATATACTGGCTTCCTGTGGGCGCGTCGATAAGGCGCCATTTGTAAAGAAGCGCCGAATCCTGCGGGCTGATGCTCGCCGTGCCATCGAGCTGCAACACGGAGCACATACGCACGGCCTGGTCAGCACCGGGTTCGGCCTTCGGGGGCAAACCCGGAATGATAAGCCCTGTTCCTAAGTACAGGTGACTTAGCCCCAGGATGCTCGCATCGCCTGGTGTTCCACAAACGCTTATCCGTGTCACCGTGTCCGGAGTGACGGCGGCTGCCGACGAGGGAATGACCGGCATGATGTACCGAAGCTGGTGGCCAAGTGCCAAGAGCTCCGAAGTCTTCGTCACGTAGATGTACACCGCCCCGGTCGTCAAACTGACGGCCAGCCGCACCGTCCAGTACGCGTCTTCGCTAACAAACAGCTGGCTACCAGGGAGCGTTTGAACCGGCGTGTCTAAGACGAGGTCGCCGCCGGCATCGATGTGGACCGCGCCGCTGTAGGCAATGCCGATTTCGGAAAAGAAAAGACCCGCACAGGCGCCCATTTCCGAAAACACACCGATGAATGCGTGCCGGTGTTTGATGTCATTGAAATCACTTGGCAGGTCGACAAACTTCGTTGTGACTTCCAGGGTGAAGTCCGGCGGAACCGGCTTGTCGATATCGAGCGAGGAAACGGTAGGCGAATACTTTGAACCGCCAGAGGCGAGGAATTGGTCGCCCGTATCGTCGAAATACCGCTGCGCCTCACTCCCCGCTGTTACGACGATTTCCGGATAATTGAAGAGCGCCGCCATCGGGCTTCCGGACTCGATACGATAAATATCGAACGGCAAAACACCTGAAGGCATCGCGCCGCTGGCAGCTTCGCCGTTGACGCCCCAACGGGAAGTTCCCCACGGCTCGAGCCCGAAGCCTATTGACGCGCTTGTCGTCATCAGACGGCCCACTCTCCTACAACAACAAAGCCCGCGTACGCCGGAACTCCGGGAGGTAGTGGCGGCGCTTCTCCAAGATTCGCCGAAGCACTGCGCCAATACACCGAAATAGGTGACCCGCCGGCGGCCGGCACTACGTACCCCCGAAGAAGATACCGCGGTACGGCGCGTCCCTGGCCAGCACTTGCGCCTATGGAAACCGTGGCGGCTACGGAATAGCGGGACGACGTGACCGTAGCAGGCCCCCGAAGATGCGGAATTGTGGCCGCGGCACGTGCAAAGCGAAACGGCGTCACCGCTTCCGGAGGAGCCGCATTGGCAATCGAGGTAACGTCAACCGCGGTCATTTAGGCCTCACAGAACAGGTGTGACATTAGCAGGCACCCAGAGCGTGTTACCGACAACCGTGGCAACGACGGCTCCGGAATTAGGCTGCGTTGCTCCGTTGGGCAGGTTACCCAACGCAAAACGGATGTCGGGGATACGCCCCTTGATCGACGTCTGGCCAGGCGACGTGACATACAAGTACACCGGCCAGTCCAGGTACTTGTTCTCGACCATATCCATGGTCGCGTGAAGCACGAGTGTGTCCCCTACCCAGGGAACTACAAGCCCACAAACAATCGGCGCGCCTGCATTGTTGAATCCGCCCCACGCCTGAGTGTTTGTTATTCCGCCGTAGTTGACGTCTTGTTTATACGAAAAGACGGTCTTGCACGACGTATCTCCGCTGCGCGTTTCAACCAAGTTTGTCACACACAGATACGACGAGAAGTACTCATCGCCATCGGAACTCGTTGCTTGGAAGAACGACCCGTCAGCCGCAATTGCAATGTGAGCACGCATGGACGTGCGGTAGTAAGAAACAGATTCCGGCACCGCGACATGGTAGTCGGTAAGTACGGGGTCGTCCGTTTCCGATCCCCCCGTCGGCAGCGTGTGCGTGTACAAAACGTTAAAACTTGGATTGTAACCAACTCGGTTAAAGGTCAACGTCAGGTACACAGGACCAAGACCGTCCGGCGACTTGAGGGCTACCCAAGAGTGTGCGGAGCCGTGGTCGTTACCCACAACGAACTTTGAAACGTCAAACGTTCCGCCCCACCGGTCAACGCCGTCCATGCCCCCGGTAGCGCCGTCGCTTGAACCGACAACAGTCCAGCGTCCCGACTGCGGGACCGAGGAGCGAGTCAGACTATCTTTAATCCAAAAAGCCCAATGCTTGTACCGTACCCACATATCAGAGTCCGTGAACAGGCTGTCGTTCCAAGACGTCGTCCAAGTCTTCTCAAATGCCATAACGCGTTCCTCGTTCTTTTTCTAAAGTCATTGATACGAGACAACGAGCTTTGCTGAGAAGCAAAAGGCTCGGTCTTGAAGTGCATCCGTTCCGTTACTCTTCAGCGTGACCTCCAAACGGCATGGTGCGTTTGGGATTCCGGCCATGCCCGGAGGGCCAACGATTGCGATGACCTTTTCTTCGCTTCCGGCCGCTGTCGTGGTCGCGGTTGCCCAGATAGCGGGCGGAACCGCCGACGTGGCGTCTTGCAACTGCGCCACCGCCGCCTGCGCCGGATTCGACGTGGCGATAATAACGTGCAGGTCTACGTGCCGCGTAAATCCGTTTCGTGTAGCCGGAAACTGGTTCTGAAAGTCCACGTACGTCGCCGCAATCAACCGGGGCGCATTGGTGCCGGCATCCTGCAGCCCCGCCACCAAAGCCACTTCCACAGGCAGCGGCGCCACAGGCACCGGCGGAGGGGGAGGCGGTGGGGGAGTTGCAATCTGCTCGGCCAACGCCAACAAGTCGCTAAAAACAAAGTCGAACGCTTCCGACCAACTGCGTAATTGACCGCCAAAGTTGTTTTCGCCCGGGCCTTCGCCAAGCGCGGGCAACCGCCAGCCGCGCTGCACAAGGACTCCGGTGCTGTCGTAGCGAACAGCCGCAATCAGGATTTGCACATTCCCCGGACCGCCCCCATTGGTCACAAGGCGGATGCGGTAGGAACCGGGTACATCCGGTGTAAATGTCGCTGTCGGCGTAAGCGCGTTGGCCAGCGATGCGCCGCTGCCTGCCGGTGCGTCCAAAAGCGTCCACTCATGAAGAGTGTTATTTGCCAGCGTTGAACGGCAAGTGATCGCACGCCCCGCCCACAAATCATTGCGTGCGCGGTCGGGAGAACCATACGAGGTGCCTGACGGCCTTACTTGGTCAAACGCAATACTGGCGCCCGGCATTCTTGTTCTCCTCCAACAGTTGCTCTACTCTTTACGCATGCACTTCAAGACGATGGACCCTGCCCTTATCCTGAAGGCCATCGAAGGGTATCAAAATGAGCTGGCCCCAGAGAGCAAAGCCCTTGAAGCTTTCTACCGGCAATTTCGATGCAAGCGGTGCGGAAATCGCTGTCGAAAAGAAACGGTCGACGGACACGTGTTTAGTGACCCCGACACCTTGGTTCCTCGAGCCTGCCTTCGCTGCCTTCAATGCAACTGTCTTTTCGATCCACACAGCGGCCTCCTCGTGGAACCGGGGAATCCAGGCGTCAACCTAGAAACCCCCTAAACCTACGCAAGTCGGCGAGTCACCGACAAGACATCCGGAATAAACGCCGCCAGCGTACCTAGATTTAAATAATCTTGGCTACGCTCAATTGTGATGGACCGGTCAAAGTTATGAATGACGGCTACAAGGTCAATGGGACTGTCCACCGACCGGGCGCCGCGATTCATCACAAGCCGTACAAGCTCGCTCGAGTACAAAGAGTCGGTCGGATAAAGTTCCTGAATAAACTTTTCGAGGTCAGGAAAAACAACATTTTCCGCCGAGCCGCCTGAGTATGTCAGGGCGAAGCGAACAAAGTAAGGAATCAAGTGCCGCGCCAAGGGGCTGGAGTTAATGACGCGCTCGGACTCGCTTCGAATGTAATTATCAACGCTCGCCGTAAGGCTGCTTCGAGAATAGCTAAGCTGGATGTTCTGCCCAGAGAGCTGCGTTGCGTTGGCCGGATCGTCGCTGACACCCACCTCGAGAATGGAGCGAGACAGGTGCAGCTTCGGGCGCTCGACAGGAGAAAACGTCAGGTTCGAGTCTTCGGTCGTTAGGTAGTAACCGTCCGAGCGGTAGCCCGTGGCGGTCATCTGAAGGTCGGAAGTGATGTTGTATTGGTCGCCCGTGCCTTCTGAAACGAGCTGCACGTCAAAGTAATACAAGCTCGGAGCCACCGTCTGTTTCGCCATGTCAGTGGAAACAATCCGCTGAAGCCCGGCACGGAGGACTTTGAACTGCTGGTTGTCGATGCGTGTTGTACCTGAAGGAAACGAGGGCGTGACCTCGATATGCGCAGGATTGGCGTCCAGACCTACGGCCGTAATCGTGTAGGTGCCCTTGTTCGGCGAATCGTTGTCTTGGTCAATGCCGTTGACCGTCGAAAAACCGAGCAAGCCGTTGGCGCTTGTTGCTGCGCTAGAGCCCCGCACAATGACCGACGCATCGGGCGTAAATTGAAGACGGTTCTGCGTATCGAGTGAGCAAATCGTCTGCCCAATGGTCTTGTTGATACGGTCAACCAGCCCTGCACGAGAGATTGCCGTCGGCGCAACATCGACGACATCGTGCGCAAAGATGATGGTTTTATCGACGCCGCCATTGACACTCAAAACAAGCGTACGTGTCGCAACCGTACTTCCCGCTATCTTAAGGTCAATTTGGTCGCCAAGAACCTGCGTACCAACAAGGGGAACGTAATCCACGACGAGAAGGTCCCCTGGCTGAATCCCCTTCTGGATAAAGTCCGTGGAGCGCGACTCAAACACAACATGCCCAGTCACCGTCGAAAGACCGCCGCCCGTACTTCCGTCTTTGGGCTTCGTACCGCCCGAAACTGCCGGAATGCGCTGGTAGCTGTTCGTAGGATCGGGAAAATACCGAAGCACCGAACCGTCGTCTGAAGTGACGGTAAAGCGCGCACCCTTATCCACCTCAAAGCTGGTGGGGTCTAGGAAGTAACAACGCGCCGTGCCAATCGAGCGGGCGCCTACCTGGATGTGCCGCCCAAACTCCGGATTGAAGTCGTGGGTCGTCCGAAGCGGATCGTACTTCGCTTCGTCCCCTGGCGCTGTTCGCTTGTTCGGGAAAACAAGGTCGCCATAAAACCCGACCTGAAGACCGTCGAGAATCTGCACGACGTCAAAAACCGAATCGAGCGCGGGGCGAAGCGCCGCCCAGCCCCCCGTCGCCGCGACGTTCTCCGAGCGGATGTCCCGGCTGGTCACGTCCCGGTCGTTGTACCCGAAGAGGTCCAGCATCGCCGTGCTGCCCGTGGCGTACACGGTCACGCGCGGGCCAAGGGGCAAAAGCCCAACGCGCCGGTCGTTGTCCAGCAGAACCGCGAACCGCGCTACCGCGCCCGCCGAAGCCAGGTACACGGCGTCGTTGATCTCTTTGACCACGCCCGCCGCACTGAGCGTCCCAGAGAACGTGACCGTGAACGGAGTCTGGCCTTCCCACCCCAGTTTGAGGGTCTTACCCGCCAAGGCGACCGGGGCCGGAAGCAACTTCGTTATCGCTCCGGTCAGGCCATCTGTAAAATCGGCTTTCACGCCGCTCGCCGGATTGGCAAAGCTCTGGGACTGGATGTCGACCGGCCGCGCGTAAGGAATCGTCGTTCCCACGGTCTGTCCCGACGTGTCGAGCAGCTCCACCCGGTCAAGACGGGCAAATGGCAGGGTAAGGCCGCCCTCCTTGTTCAGACGGAAGATGCTGTAGCGCAGCCCATTGGCCGTCGCCGGCAACGCACGGTCGACCTGTACCTTTGTAAAGAGCGGCGACGCCACCTGCCGGACGGTGTAATCCCCCTCCACCAAGTCCCCGCCCGAGATGCGCAGCACATCTCCGACGCTCACGCCGTAAGTGTCGAAGTCCACCCCCGAAGCAGTCTCGACGGTATCCCGGCCCTGCACCGTACGGAGGTCCGACCCAGAAATCTTGGTTTCCTTGGGCTCATTCAGGTCAATGAGCAGCGTATCTGTGATGCGCCACCGGAAGGTCCCCGGTACTTCCGTGAGGGCTGGCGTGATGGTGAGCACAGGGGAAATGCCATTCACCTGCTCCACCTTCAGAATCCGGTACGCCCCTGCTATCGGCGGGTCTTGAATTTGAATCGACAAATTCTCGGTCGCCGCATGCTGCAGAACAGCGTACGTCGTGTCGCCGACCGAGTAGTCCGTTCCCAAAATGAAGTCGAGGAGCTGGATCGTGGTCGTGCTCTCCGTCCGAAGGCCCGTGCCTTGAAGAAGGGGGGCGTCATCCACCACCGAGCCCAGGAGTAAGGTATCGGCGTCGAAGTCCGTCCCGCGCACGAACACATCCACCGCGCCACCGACATGCACCTGGCCATCAGGAATGGCGACCGTCCCCTCCGCCGTGTCCGGATACAGAATGCCTCCGGGAATCCCCGACAGCGTCAGCGTCTTCCGGCGCAACATCCACACGGCTTGGGTAACGTCGTAGCTGAACACCTGCTCATGAACGTCCAGCGTGTTCGGCGACACCACCGAACGCACGGTCAGGTCCCGCACAAGAGGCAGCGACCCAACAGGGTACGCGTTGACGACCGTGAGGACGTACTCGCCCGTGACCGGACCGATGGCGCCAATGATGGCCGTGAAGTCGACCGGGTCCGCGACCTGAAACCGCCTCGAGAGAATCTTGCTCTCCCCGTCGGCGAGAACACCGCCTGCTGTGCCCGATGCCAGAAGAGGGCCAAGGCCCCCGCCCGTGAGCACGTCCCGCTGCATCTGCGTGTCCCCGTACCCAATGACATTGAGGCGGGTGACTTCAGGAAAGTCGCGGGTGATTTTGGCGCCGACGCCGCGGCTTGTAACTAAACTCCGCTCTGTGAGCTCCTGCTCAACTCGGCCAATAAAGGTAACCGCGTCTTCGTCGGCGACCCCGGACCGAAAGCGGGTCTTGTTGGTAATGCGCGTGGCGCTCGCCACGTTGGCGATGGTGACCACGCTATCCGGGTCGATGTTGTACTGGTCTCCGGCCGCTTCGGCGACCACGTTGACATCGAAGTAGTAGAGCGCGCCCTCAAGGTTGAGGAGCATCTCCTCGGTACGGATGCTCTGCACCTCGGTTGGAAAGAAGTGCAGGCCGTCGCGGGACGTGACGAAGTTGGCGGGCGACAGAGAGATGTTCTGAGGCTGCGCGAAGTACACCCGCACAATTCCTCGAGCGAACTGCCCGACGTTTCGGGTGGCAAAGAGATTGGCCCCCAGCGCGTCGGCTTCATCGGTTGTCAGGATGGTCGGATCTTTGAACGACATCCCATTGGACACCCGGTTAATTTCACGAACCACCGGATTCCACAGAAGAATCCCCGCCTTGATCAACAGGTCGGTAATGGCGTCGCCTTCTTTGGTCGCCATATCCGGAAACTGTTGATTCAGCAGCGTCTGAACAAAGACGCCGATGTCGACCGTGAAGGGGTCCGTTCCGAGCCTTCGCAAAAGGGGCTGAACAACCTGCACGTCGTACGGCGACCCGGGCGACAGGTCCAACGTAGGGTCGGCTTGCTGAAGGCGCTGAACGATAAAAGCCTGAAGGTCTGCAAGAGCCATAGGGTCTAAACCATAATGTTTGCGGTTGCGGCACGGCCAGCGTGCGAAGTGAGTTCAATCGCCACAACGAGGGCGGCCTCGACCTTGTTGTACGCCGCCGACGTAACCGTTGCGGCCAAAAGACGCTCGTCCCGAGGAATCGAGGGGTCCTGCCCTTGAATGGTGATGATCTGCCGACGCGTTCGGTCGACAGCTAAAATAATGTCGCTAACAATCCCGCCGCTCTCGTCTTTGCCAAACGTGGTGCCGATGTCTTTGAGCACATTGCCCCCAAGACGCGGCGCAAAGATGTCCCGTCCTGGCGTGGTCAGAAGAAGTTTCAAAAAGACCTGCACAAGACGCAGAATCCCAGAGACCTTGCTCGCCACATGCCCCACGCGAAACTTGATGACGCTCTTGGGGCTAATCGTAAGTTCCCTCGAGATGGCCGTTACCGACGTTACGGTCACGTACTTCAGCGTCGGTGGAACTTGCGCCAGAAGGCGCGTCTTCGACAAGATCACCACATCGGGCGACGGAATGTCGTTGATGAGAATCTCATCCACAGCCGAAAAGTCTTCGCCAAGAATGTCGAGCGACCGCGGGTTCATGCCCCGTAAGATCGTGACACTGTTGAGCGGGATAATCTGCTGAGGGAATACGACTTGGAAGTCGACCGCCAAGACCTGCCTCCTTAGTCGTAAGGGATACGACGCCGGCGGCCAGTCTACAGCGAGAGGCTAAAAAAACAGAAGGCAGAAGAGCAGAGGTCCCGTACCCACTGCTCTTCTGCCGTTCACACAGGAGTCCGCCAGGCAGCATACCTACATGCCGAAGCCTGGCAAGACTTACCGTGCATTCTGTAAGAACTCAGCCGCCGGCCCCAAAGGTGTATCGAGCGTCAATACATGCACACGTTTCGGGTCTTTGCTAGGGTACGTCTCCTGACGATGCGGAGGCGGCGTGTCCGCAAGCGACACGCGCTCAAACGTCGGCGCAAACGTACGCAGAAACTCCTCGCGCACGTTGTCACTTGCCCAATAGCTTTGCTCAGGCCACACAACGGGAACGTTCTTTTGAAGCTCGTCAAAGCGCGAGCCTGGGTAAACCCAGTACGCACGCCCCTTGTGGGACGGCTTTTCCACTTGGATGAGCACACCGTTCTCCGTAAGTGCCCAGAGAATCGCCCGCGATGCGCGGGTGCCAACGCCTCTGGTCGCGAGGTGCTCGCTAACGTCCGCCACAAGTAAGCCGATTGGAGGGGCCGTACATGGACGCTTTAAATGCTGCAGCAGTAAACTTCGTACCCTGCGGCACTTACGGGGGTACGTCGTAAATCCGGCCACGTAGTGTCCGTATGCACGTTCTTTTTCCGGCGCGCGCATCACGAAGAAGGACTGCCCCGTCGCCGGAAACCGCAGCCGGTCTCCAGAGCGCTTGGGTTTTTGCGCAACCAGCGGCGGATTTGGAGAAATCTCCAAAACCGGAGGTGCCGGCTCGGTTGTTTCTTCTTCGTACACCACCTCCGGAAACTGCGCTGGAGGCGGTTCTTTAACCTCAGGCTCTTGCAACGACGCCAAGAACTGCTGCAAAAGCTTGTTGGTCGTTTCATTGTAATCAGCCCAGACGGCTTTTAGGGCCGTCAAGACTTCGGGGTTGTTTTTCGGCATGAGAACTCCTGCAAAAGTAACCGTACTGTAATTCTTATCTCGTTACTTTGTACGCTTTTGAAGAGGCTCAACTGCCACGAACCAAACGTGATTATCCATAAATCGCGCCTTTAGCTGCGCAGCAAATGGCGGATTAACCGTAACGTTAGGGACTGATTCCGGCACGTCGGCGAGAACGGGTTTCTTTGACTTGTTGCTCTTGCGCATACTTTTGAATGGGCCTGTAAGAGTGTCTGTGCAAAGGGCAGACGCCATAGCGCGCCAAGCCCGCTTCGTGCGCCTTGGTGCCGTACCCCACATTTCGGTCGAACCCGTAGTTCGGAAAATGCTGGTGGTACTGCTTCATAATAAAGTCGCGGTTTACCTTCGCGATCACACTGGCCGCACTGACGGCCGGTACAAGGCTATCGGCCTTCGGAACAATCTGAGCCTGCGGCAATTCCGGCAGCGACAAGGCGCCGTCGACAATGACCTCGGCATCCGGGTAACGGGTCAGCATGGATTGAATCGCCGCCGTGTGCGCCTGCACAAGGGCCGTGGCAACGCCCACCCGGTCAATCTCCGCCGAGCCGGCGGACATCAATGCAAAAGGAACTTGTTGAAGCTCCTTGTAGAGCGCCAAGCGCGCTTTTGGCGAAAGGGCCTTCGAGTCGGTCAGCCCCTTGGGCGGCTTCCACGAAGAGGGAACCGCCACCGCGCAAACGAGAAGGGGACCGGCCCAGGCGCCGTATCCCACTTCGTCAGTACCAATGATGTATGTATCTTCTTTTTTAGGCCGGCGTGTTGACATCGCGTTCAGGGTCGCTCTTTTGGAACGCCTCGGGCGGCATAGATTTTATCTTGGCAACCGCCTGCGTGACTTTATCGAGTACACGCTTAATGCGGTTGAGTTCGTTGGGGCGCTCTTGGGTATCAGGTCCCGCGATGCGCAGTATCTGAGCGTTGGCCAGTTCTTCGAACGTAAGCGCACTAAACGACTGAACGGCCTTGTAGCCCTCAATCGCTGAGTACGCATCGCTAATGGCAATGCGAAGCTCTAAGTTCTGTTCTTGAAGCTGCGCATCCTCCTTGTCCTTGTTCGCCATGCTCACTCCACAGGTTTGGTCTTTCGAGACTCTTCAGGAAACGAACGGAGAAGGGTCGAAAAGTCCTCGGCCTCATACCGGCGTACCGAAATGTCGGCCATGGCAATGGGAACCACGTCTTCGGTCTGACCGAGGTGCTCCCGCAAAAGCTGGACGGCGTCCTCGAGCGCGGGGAAGGTGCGCTGCATCTGCTGCCCTCCCTGCATGAAGTAGTACGTCACTTCGCGTGTGCGCGGGTTGCGTATTGTTCCGTCATTGGACGGTTTGGTCATCTCGACAACATACGTTCGCGAAGAGTCCGAGGCAGGCAGAAGGGGCGTCTCGGTTGAATCCACGCGCTGTCCGGTAATGATGATCGCACTGTTCCGGGTGATTTGATTGATGACGTTGTAGCCCTCGTTTGCCATCTCCTGAAGAGCCGCGGCAAAGGCTGCCGCAAATTCATGCGGATCCTCATTGGCAACCGCCAGGCTCTTCCACTCTACTTTTCCGGTATTTCGCATGCGTGGCCTCGGGTACATTCTATCCCCATTCATTTCATCCCCCCGTGACTCATGGGCGACTGCGCAGAACAATCAGCTCAGCTTCCTGCAGCTGGTTCTGACTTTCAAGGGCTCGTATCCGGCTATCGGCTTGTTCCAGTAGACCATTGATGGTCTGCATATTTCTTGTCGCCGCCTCTTGTGCCTGAAGAGCCACAATGAGCAGCTCAATGGCCTGCTCCTTTGTAAGCGCTTCAAACTGCTCGGGGCGTAATGTTGTCACTTCTGTGGTCATGGTCCTCCTCCAGGGGCCAAGAAGCCCGTTCAAGAACTTATCCCGACGTTGTTCGAAAAGTTGTACGAGAACAAAAAGAAAAAGGCCCTGAGTAAAAACTCAAGGCCCTCGAACCCAGACAATAAAAAGAAGCTAGTTGCTGCCGGACACGCGAGGAGCAGAGGCGCGGGCCTCGATGAATTGCTCAAGTTCCTGCACACGTTCTTCGTGCTGCGCTTCTAACTCAACCGCGAGGAACACAAGTTCGAAGGTCTGCGTCTCAGTCAGACCTTTGGTCGAACGTCGCCGCAGGTCGAGTAGCTTGTCTACGTGCCGGTCAACAATGTTCATGGACTTACACCATCAAGTACGGGTTTTGACTGAAGTAATCCGAAACATCTGCTGCCAAGACTCCCTGCGCACGGCGCTTTGCTTCTTCGTACGCCGTCTGCGGGTCGAGCCCAGGCTCCAGACGTAACCATGCATAGAGCACAAGCCACGCGCCGTCACCATGACCAAAATACATATGGGCGAGCACCCCCGGATCGGGAGGTGTCTTACATGCCTCCACGCGCGAAAGCGCGAGCGTTACTTTCTCCCCGCTTTGTGCCAGCCCCGGCCACTTCTGAGGAATCGTCAGGGGGTTGGCCGCCGCACTTGTCAACCAATTGATTAACTGACAAGTGGCTTCCGCTTGTTCAGGTGTGGGCAAAAGATACTTCTTGGCCGGACGTTGCGATGCCGACCAAGGCACGTTGTCCAAGATACCGGTCCACGGACCGCCCGGATGAGCCAGTCCAGGCTCGTAGGGATTTACAACTTCAATGCCCACGCTCACGCCGTTGTGCTGTGAGGCGTGCCACATCTCGTCCGATTGCAAATCGGCGTGCTGGTAAATTGTTCCGTCCGCATCGGCGATGAAGTGCACGCCAAGACCGCGCTGACGAAGAACATCGACCGTGTCGGACCAAGAGCGCGTCACGGTTTCATGCACGACAACTTCGGTGACCGCGCGGTTTGGCTTTACTTGGTTTTTGAAACGAAAGACGCCAGGGTCTTTGAAGTTTCGAATCGCCACGCCAGCAGGACCCTCAAGTTCTTGTCCACCAACAATGATGCCCATCAGGGTTTGCCTCCTATCGAGCGGGCGACTTGGAGTGCGTGTGCAAGGTCTTGCAGCCGCTCGCTCTGTTCGGGTGACACCTTGTAAGCCGAAGAGAATCGTTGTTTTTCTAAGAGGCCCTGGACCTGTTCGCAGCTCTCGGTAACACCTTGAATCAATCCGGGAAGCGCCGAGAACTGCGTGTCACGAGCCACAGAGGCGTAATGCAGCGCATCCACCAGAGTGACAAGTTTACGAGTAACAACAAGAACAAGGCCACGGTATTTCGCATCAATATCTGCCACGACATCGACAGGAAGAATTGGGCGAAGACCCGCCCAGACCACCTGGCTCATCTGTAGAAATGTCTGGATGCTCTGCACAAATGACTGCGTCTGCGCCGCAGGGTTTTCTCGAAACGATGTCCACCAGGCGCTCGAGCAGCCCATGGGGGTTCCCGTTCCAAGCGCAATCAACAGAAGTCCAATCAGCACGCCAATACGATGCGGCAGCTTCATCACGTAGCCCTCCTCGGAAAAAGAGAGCCGGCAATGGCCGGAAAAGTAAAGGAATAAGAATTACGACACCTTTACTTTTTATGGAGGAGACATGGACATTGGCGTGACGGAACTTGAAACGCTGATGCGGGTACACCACCGCATCAACCGGCTTGATATGGGTCGGATTTACGCGAACCTGCACATCAAGGAGAGTCTCTCGGCCGACGAGAAGCTCGAAGCGGCGTTGCCGCTCCTGCAGGTGCTCAATGCCTGCGGACAGCTCCGTATGTTCTGGCAGGAATCGACGTTGCGAGAGCTCGCTCGCAACGGAACCATGCACGGCCTGGAATGGCGTGTGTACCCAGGAGGGGTTCTCCGCATCGCGGAAGTGCACCCAATTCATGAGACACCGTGGGTGCTTCACGTCGCAAAGACCGATTGGTCGCCGGACGGAATTGAGTTGATGGAAGCGGGCGGCGAAGGAACGTTCGCGCGCTTTATGAAAAAGCAGCAGAACGCGTACCACAGCGACAACTGGACGGAAGCGTCCGAGTGTTTGAACACACTCGCGCAGCTCGCGAGTCTCTGGAGCATCAGCCGCTGGAATGCGCTGCTGGCGGAGTGTCGCGACGAAGACATTCTGCGGGAGTGGCGCATCGCGCCTCCGCAGATTCCTACCCAGATGCTTCTGCCCGCCGAGAAGGCGGCAAAGCTCATCGACCATCTGAGGGACATCCTCTATCCAGGGGATGACCCGAACACAGAGTGGAACTCGGACACGCTCCAAGAGATTGGGCATGTCTTCTACAAATACGGCTTGAAGCCGCGGGAGTAAGTATGGACAACGAAGTCAGCAAACAGGCCCGCACCGCGGCTCGGCTTGAGAAGGCAACGGGGCTGTATTCCGGTACCTGGGACAATTGTGTCATCGCCGAGCACGTTTGGACACGAGCGCGATTTACCTGGAAAGTCACGCCTAGCGGACGCGTGCACTTGCGCGCTACCCGTACGCTACTCGTCCCCGACGACCAATGGGAAAACCAGGAGTCGCTTGATGTCGACTACGACCCGAAAACCGATCGCATCTCCGTATCGGAAGACGCGCTCTTAGGGGCCATGTGGCACCTATTGCAGAGTCGCGAGACCGAGCGGAGGTACATGCGGACGTACGAGAGAGCACTCGGATTACTCGCCCGCTCAATCACAGAGCTTCGTGAGGAGCGCTCTAACGCCGCGTGGACAGACCTCTTCACCAAAAGCACGGACGACCGTCTACGTATGCTCCGAAACGAGGCATACACAATTCTGGTGTATGCGATGAAACCGTGGCCTTGGTCGTATAAACCGTTTAAAGGCAGGAACCGCGCAGAAGTGCTCGAAGAGCGTTTACTCGAAGAGCGTCGTCTTGCCGAACGCGGCTGACCATCGCTCTGAGCTCCGTTGTCTCGGTGTACCAAGTACGCTGAACACGGGAAGTAGCTAAAAAGGCAGCGCCCTAACCAGGCGCTGCCTTTTTAGCTACTTCCCTGCAATTTACACCCGTTTTCGGGAATAAGAAGGATGGGAGGTACTAATCATGGAAAACATTAACGTGGAACGGCTTCAAGCCGACGATGCACGCCGTATGCGCATGCTTGATGAGGCGTTTCCAACGTCCGAGAGCCGTCGGGCGAAGGACGTACCGAAGAAAGTAGCCGCGATCAACGCGGCGTTCGCCGAGTCCGACTTGCCGAAACTTGTATGCGACTGGACCGGAGCCTTCTGGCACATCCACGAATAGTGGTGAACGGCTGAAAAAGCAGCGTCCAATCCAGGACCTGCTTTTTTAGCCGTTCACTAATGTAATAGTTTTTACGCTACTTCGCCGACGTGCGTTTTGCCTTGGAAGTCCGCACACTTCGGGATGTTTTTTTAGCT
>JAFMJM010000105.1 GCA_017853455.1 Acidimicrobiia bacterium
GGCGCTCGACCAGCGCGCCGAGGAAGCACGTCTCCGGCTGGGGCAGGCACTGGCGGAGTACCGCAACGAGCTCGAGCGGGTCACCCGCGAGGGCGAGGCGGCGGTCGTCGAGCGGATCCGCGCCACGGCGGCCGAGGACGCCCGGGCGGTGGCCGAGCAGCGTCGTGAGAACGACCAGCTGATCGTCACGGCGGAGTCGCTGCTCGACACGTGCACGGCGCGCCTGCGCGACCTCGACGAAGCGATCCGCGCCGGCACCGAGAACGCCCGGGAGCAGATCACCGGCCTCGCCGACGACCGGCGCCTCGACCTCGAGCTCGCCGCCGAGCGGGAGCGCAGCGAAACGCTGCGGCTGGCCGAGGACCGGGCGGCCGTCCTGCGGTCGCTCACGGCCGAGATGGAGCGCCAGGTCGAATCGACCCTGGCGCTGTCGCGCAGCGCCGACGACCGGCTGGCCCAGCAGCTCAACGAGGTGGAGCGCCAGCTCGGTGACGTGCGGCGGGAGTTCGACCAGGTGGTCGAGACGCAGCGCGAGGAGTTGCGGTCGATGGCCCAGGACAGCACCGAGGAGTTCGACGCCCGGCTCGCCCGTCGGGCCGAGGCCCTCGAGCGCATGGTCAACGACCGGCTCTCCTCGATCGAGGACGCCGTCCGCGACGCCAGCCGGAGCCTCGAGTCGGCCCGGGCCGACCAGGCCGCCATGCTCGAGCGGGAGGCCCGTCGGGGCGGCGCCGAGCTCGAGGAGCTCGTCGACCGGGTCCGTGAGGTCGAGGCCGCGGTGGCCGAGCGTCTCGGCGTCCTCGAGCGCCGGGCCGTGGAGTCCAGCACCGCCCTCGAGGAGGTCCTGGCCCGCATGGGCGACCTGGCCCAGGCCTCGACGGCCCTCGGTCGGGTGACCGGAACCGGTGCACCCCGCGACCGGGGCCCCGACGCGCCGCGTCAGCCGCGCCGCTGATCCGCTGATCCGCCCGTTCCGCGACGCGTCGCGGGGCGCCGGTCGCCCTAGCATCCTGGGGTGCCCGCCCCGGAGAACCCGTCTCACCCGAGGACGGCCTGAGTCGTGATCGACCGGGCAGCCGTTGCGTTCGCCGTCACCGGGTTCGCGGTCGTCCTGCTGGGTGCGGGATTCCGGACCCTCGCCCGGCGCCAGAAGCGTCGGTGGCCGCGGCGCTCGGGTGGGCTGATCCTGCTGGTCGCCCTGCCGGTGGGCCTCCTCGCGGCCCGGCACGTCTCCGACCGGGCGGTCGTCGTCGCACTGGGTGCGGTCGCGCTCGCGGCGTTCGGGCTGGTGCGCGATCGGGTCGACGCGCCGAGATGGGTGGTCGGGCCGACCCTGGTGGCGGTCGCCACGGCGGTGACCGTCGTCGGCGGCCTCCGGTTCCCGGTCGCCGGGGTGCCGGGGGTCGACGAGGCCTGGACCGTGGCGTGGCTGGTCCTGGTCACCCTGGCGTTCGCCGGGGCCGGCAACGCCGACGGGCAGATGCCGGCCCTCGCCGCCGCGACGGTGCTGCCGATGACCGCGATGGCCCTCTTCGCGTTCCAGGGTGCGGCGGCCACCCTCCTGGCGGCGTTCCTCGGGGGGTCCCTCGCCTTCCTCGCCTACAACCTCCGGCCGGCGTCGCTCTACCCGGGGCGGACCGGGGCGTCGCTGCTCGGATTCGTGGTGGCGGCCGGAGCCCTGTGGGTCGAGCCGACGCTGCGGCGGCCGGGCTCGCTCCTGGTCCCCGTGCTGCTCGTGGGGGTGGTCCTGGTCGACGGGACGGTGGTGGTCCTGAGTCGACTCCGGCGCGGTCGTCCGCTGACCGTGCGCATCCGCGATCACCTGTCGCACCGCCTCGTGGCGTCGGGGCTCCGGCCCACGACGATGATCCTCGTGTTGGTGGTCGCCCAGTTGGTGGTCGGCGTCGTGGCGGTGTTCGTCGGTCGGCGGGTCCTGGCGCCCGGGCTGGGCGCCCTGGTGGCGGCGGTCGTGCTGGCGGTGGTCACGGGGCTGGCCCTGCGCGCCCGGATGCGGACCGAGGGTCGTCGACCCAACGGTCGCATCGTGCTGGTCCTGGCCGGGGTGGTGGCGTTCTGCGTGATCGCGACGATCCCGGCGGCGGCGGCCGGACTGGCGAGCGAGTCCGAGATGAGCCGGGCCCGGTTCCTCGCGTCCGAGGCGATCCGGTCGGCCCGGGCCGGCGACACCGACCGGGCGGCCGAGCTCTTCGCTCAGGCCGAGGAGGGGTTCGCGGCCGCCGACCACCGCCTGTCGGGGGTCCTGACCGCGCCGAGCCTGGTCGTGCCGGTCGTCGGGGCCAACGTCGACGCGGCCCGTCGTCTGGCCCGCACCGGTCGCGATCTCGCGGCGGCCGGGCTCGACCTCTCGCAGGGCGTCACCACCGAGCAGCTGCGGGTGGTCGACGGCCGGGTCCCGCTCGACACCGTCGCGTCGGTCGAGCCGCGGCTCTCGGGCGCGGCCCGCACGTTGCGCCGGAGCAACCGGACGATCGACCGGGTGCGCCCGACCTACCTGATCCCGAAGATCGAGCAGACCGTCGTGAAGTTGCGCGACGAGCTGCGCAGCGCAGCCCGCGACGCCGAGCGGGCGGCGGTCACGGCGCAGGTGGCGCCGCTGGTGCTCGGGCAGGACGCGCCCCGCCACTACCTCCTGCTCGTGCAGAACCCGGCGGAGCTCCGGGGCACGGGTGGGCTCATCGGGAACTGGGGGGTGATCTCCGCCGAGGGCGGGACCCTCCACCTGGACCGCATGGAACGGACGGCGTCGCTCAACGCCCTGATCGCAGCAAAGGCGCCCGAGCTCCACGCGCCGGCCGACTACGTCGACCGGTACGGGCGGTTCCAGCCGACGAAGGCGTTCCAGAACGTGAACATCTCGCCGGACTTCCCGACCGTCGCCGCGGTGGCGGCCGACCTGTACACGCAGGCGTCGGGCCAGACGGTCGACGGCGTGCTCGCGGTCGATCCCTACGGCCTGGCCGCACTGCTCCGACTCACGGGTCCGGTCCGGGTCGCCGACTGGAACGTGCCGATCACCGCCGACAACGTCGTCGACGTCACGCTGCGCGACGCCTACGCGGCCTACGCCCGCACCCCGGACCGGGCCGACTTCCTCGGCGACGTCGCCCGTCAGGCGGTCGACCGCGCGACGAGCGGTGACCTGGCGGGCGTCGCCCAGATCTCCCGGGTGCTGGGCCAGGCGGCCCACGAGGGGCACCTGCTCCTGTGGTTCGCCGACCCGACGGCCGAGCGGATCGTGCAGGAGATCGGGGTCGGTGGGGGGATCACCGACGTCACCGGCGACTCGCTCCACGTGAGCGCCACCAACGCCGGCGCCAACAAGCTCGACTACTACCTGGAGCGGACCGTCCGGTACGCGCTCACGCTGACCCCGCAGCCCGACTGGCGGACGGCCGACGCGGTCGGGACCATCGCCGTCGTCCTGGCCAACGGGGTGCCGCCGTCGGGTCTCCCCCAGATCGTCGCCGGCCCCTACGAAGGACTCACGAACACGTTCGTCTACGGGCAGAACCACGTCTACCAGTCGGTGTACACGCCGCTCGCCGCCACCGGGGTGCGGGTCGACGGAGCGGCCGGAGGGGTCGAGGGCGGACGCGAGCTCGGTCGCAACGTGTACTCGGCCTACACCGATGTCTTCGCGCAGCAGACCACCGACCTCACCCTCGACGTGGCGGGCACGGTGCCGCTGCGCGACGGCGGGTGGTACGACCTGACGATCCAGCGCCAGCCGACCGTCCACCCCGATCGGGTGGAGGTCCGCATCGCCGTCCCCGACGGATACCGGATCATCGACGCCCGCGGCCTCACCATCGAGGACGGTGCCGCGGTGGGCACCATCGACCTGACCCGCACCACCACGGTCCGGGTGCGGCTCGGGGCGGCGCCGGGCAACCTCTGGGACCGACTCCGCAGCGGATCGGGATGACCGACCGCCGACCGCTCGCCGCCTACGCCGCCGACGTGACCTCGCAGTTCGGCGAGGACGGCATCCTCGCCGAGATCCTCGACCGGATCGCGGCGGAGGTGCCTCTCGCCGGGTGGTGCGTCGACGTGGGCGCGGCCGACGGCGTCTGGCTCTCCAACGTCTGCACGCTGGTCCGGGAGCGGGGCTTCCGGGCGGTGATGATCGAGGCGGACGCCGATCGCTTCGCCGCGCTGTCGCGCAACCACCCCGGTGACGACGTGGTGAAGGTGCACGCGACGGTGGGATGGGAGGGCGATGCTCGCCTCGACCGGATCCTGGCGCCCACGCCGGTCCCGGCCGACTTCGACGTCTGCTCCATCGACGTCGACGGCAACGACCACTGGGTGCTCGGGTCGCTCGTCGACCACCGACCCAAGGTGGTGGTCGTCGAGTTCAACCCGACCATCCCGAACGCGGTCGACTACGTCCAGGCCCCCGACCCCCGGGTGGCGCGAGGCGCCAGTGCCGCCGCCATGGTCCGTCTCGGCCGGTCGCTCGGGTACTCCCCGGTGGCGGCGACGGTCTGCAACCTCGTCCTGGTCCGTGACGACCTGGTCGGGGCGGTCGTCGACGATCCGGACGTCGAGACCGAGCTCGACCGGCTGCGCGACCCGGCCGCCGGGCTCGTGTTCGCCTTCACCGGGTACGACGGCACGACCGTCCTGAGCGCGCCGTTGCACAACCCGTGGTTCCGGACGACCGCCTCGGTGGGGGACCTCCAGTCTGTGCCCGCCCTCCTGCGCCGCTACCCGGCGTCGTGGGGGGTGCTCCGGCGGACCGCCTGGCGGCTCTGGCGCCCGTTCCCGCGGCGCCTCCGGGCCGTGGCGCGGAAGGTCACCCGGACCGCACCGGTGGGAGCCCGGGGCACGATCAACCGCACCGTGGCGGTGCCCGTCGCGGCGTCGGCGCCGACGGTCTTCGGCCGGACCCCGCGGGGTGCGCTGGCCGGCGCCGTGCGCGACCTGCATCCGCGCGACGCGGGGGTCCCGCTCGTCCGGCTCGGCCCCGACACCGACGGTGGCTACCTCGTCCCCGACGACCTCGACGGGATCGTGGCGTGCTTCTCCCCCGGGGTGGGCGACGCCACCGGGTTCGACGACGCCTGCGCCGCGCGCGGGATGCGGGTCTTCCAGGCCGACGGCACGGTCGCCGACCCGGGGCGCGGGCACCACTTCGTGGACCGCAACCTCGGCCGGGCCGACTCCGACACGACGATCACCCTCGGATCGTGGGTGGCGCAGGCCGACCCCGGACCGGGTGACCTCCTGCTCCAGATGGACGTCGAGGGCGCCGAGTACGAGGTGCTCCTGGCCACCCCGCCGGAGGTGCTGGCGCGGTTCCGGGTGATCGTGCTCGAGCTCCACCACCTCGCCGCCCTGGGTGATGGCGCGGTGTTCCGGCTGTTCCGCGCCACCCTCGACCGGCTCCTCGCCGGGCACACCTGCGTGCACGCGCACCCCAACAACGTCGTGCCGCCGGCCCGCGTCGACGGGATCGTCGTTCCGCCCCTGCTCGAGGTGACCTTCCTGCGTGACGACCGCGTCCGCGGCGACGGATTCGTCACGGAGTTCCCGCACCCCCTCGACCGCGACAACGTCGCCGGACCCACGGTGGTGTTGCCCCCGGCCTTCCGCCGGGTCCGGTCCGACGGTTGACCGGCTCCTACGCTGACGGTGGTGGACCGGGGTGCGACGCCATGACGGACGGGCCGTCGCCGACGAGGGGGACCGGGCCGACGGTCTGGTGCGTCATGGCGTGCCACGACCGGC
Organism: Acidimicrobiia bacterium; assembly: GCA_017853455.1. GTDB lineage: Bacteria > Actinomycetota > Acidimicrobiia > IMCC26256 > PALSA-555 > CAIUKV01. The sequence continues at coordinate 5,755 of JAFMJM010000105.1, forward strand.
GCGACCTGACGCTGCGCTGTCTCGAGACGGTGCGGGGACAGCTCGCCGTCGACGGACTGGGTCTGCGGGTCCTCGTCGTCGACGACGGGTCGAGCGACGGCACTGCGGCCGCGATCGCCGAACGCTTCCCCGAGGTCGACGTCGTCCGGGGCGACGGCACCTGGTTCTGGGGTGGATCGATGCGTCGGGGCATCGACGTCGCCATCGCTCGTGGCGCCGACGCCCTGTGGCTCGTCAACGACGACGTGGAGTTCCGACCTGAGGCCCTCGCCCGCCTCGTCGACGCCCTCGGTGCCGCGGCCGCGGGCGGGCAGCGACCGGGTGTGCCGTGGCCGTCGGTCTGGGTGGTCGGCGCGACGGCCGACCCGGTGACCGGCACCACCACCTACAGCGGGTGGCGCCGCACCGGCCGGTGGCGGCCGCGCGTACGGATGCTGGCGCCGGGGGACCGGCCCGTCCGGTGCGACTTCGCCAGTTTCAACTCGGTGCTCGTCCCGACCACCGACTACCGCCGACTCGGCGGCATCGACCGTCGCTTCCCCCACGGATACGGGGACCACGACCTCAGCCGACGGGCCACCCGGGCGGGGATCCCCCTCCTGCTCGTCCCCGGATTCGTCGGTCGGTGCGCACCGAACCCGGCGCCGGCCTGGACCGACCCGACCCTCCCGGTCCGGGTCCGCCTGCGTGACCTCCACTCGCGCCGGAACCGTCCGCCGGGCCAGGCGTGGCGCTTCGTGGTGCGCCACTACGGGGTGTTCGCCCCGATCCTGTTCCTCCGCCCGTACGTGTCGATCCTCACCGGCTCGCTCAGGAGCGGAATCCGGGGTCGTCGAGCAGCCGGGCGATGACGGCCTCGTAGTCGGCGTCGCGGAGCACCGTCGCGTCGATCACGGCGCCGGCGTCGCGGATCGCGTCGACGACCCGGGGATCGGCCGCGACGGTGCTGACCCGTCGTCGCTCGGCCGTCGTGCCCGTCAGCTCGGTGACGAGGTCGTCGACCCCGCTGGTGGGGACGAGTCGGAGTCCGGACCCGGTCGCCGCGGCGATCTCTGCCGGGTCGGCGAAGATCTGGTCGAGGAAGAAGTCGACCCCGCCCCCGTCGGCGGCGAAACCGGCGAACCAGCCGGGACCGTCGAGAGCGCCCCGATCGTCGCGGTACTGCGCCGCCAGCACCAGGTGCGCCGCGAACGTGCCCCGGTCGTGGGCGTCGACGGCAACGCCCGGACCGTGGGCCTCGACGGCCGCGACCTGGGTCCAGAAGTCGGTGAACGCCGAGACGAGGCGGGCCCGGGTGGGACGCACCGTGGTGATCGCGAGGTCGACGGCGACGTCGCGGTCGACGAGCCGGTCGGTGACCCAGCACACGGCGGCGTAGGACTCGTGCCCGACGACGACGGCGAGGGACCGCCCTCGGCACGCGTCCGGATCGAGCGTGACGACGTGGCGGCGCTCGCGCTGGAGCACGCACTCGGCCGGAGCCCGGACCCCACACGAGCAGGTGTCGCGTTCGGTCCGGGTGTCGTGCAGCCGGGCGGTCACCCACCGGGGGCTGTCGACGAGGGCCCCGGTGAGCGTGGTGCCGCCGGTCTTGGGGGAGTGGAGGAACACGACCACCCGGTCGGCGGCGCGGGCGGCGACGGCGAGGGGGTCGAGCAGGTCGCCCCAGACGTGCTCGAAGGTCGGGGGTGCGGGGGCGCGGGCGGCGTCGAGGATCGGACCCTTGGCGTGGAGCAGCCACGGCCGGGTGGGTTCCCGGTCGAGTGCCGCCATGAGTGCGGGCTCGGTGAGGATCGCGGTCACCCGGTCGGGACCCACGGTGAGGGTGCTGGCGTTGACCATCCCGGCGGTGGGCACGAAGCGGTCGGCGTGGTCGGCCCAGGCGGTGGCCAGACCCGGCGGGAGCCCCGCCCACTGCGACGGATCGGTGATGCAGTCGTAGGCGTACTCCGGGTCCCGGCGGACCTGCCAGAGCAGGGACGGGACCCACACCTCGGCGCGGAACTCGGCGAACGCCGGATCCGCCACCCGGTAGAGCGCGGCGCCGTTGAGGTGGTGGCGGAGTCCGGGCGGGA
>JAFMJM010000106.1 GCA_017853455.1 Acidimicrobiia bacterium
CGACGATGCCGAACGCCGTGTAGACGACCAGGCCGGGCAGGACGAGCAGGACGGCGCCGAGGGCCACCAGGCCCAACAGGACGAGATCGGCGACGATCAGGCGCAGCCACGGCAGGTTGCGCACGACCTGGCGGACCGTGGGCCGGTGGCCGCCGAACCGGTGGTCTCCGACCGCCAGGTCGAGGAATCCCGAGAAGAAGACCTCGCCCAGGGCCCGGGCCACCGCCAACGTCGCCACGAGCACGCCCAGGAGCAGGAGCCGACGCCCGCCGACGTCGTCGGCCACCCGGGTGCGCAGGTACTCGCACACCAGGCTCAGCCCGGCGGGCGGCACGAACACCACCAGGGCTGCGCCGGCGATCCGCCCGAGGTCGTGGCGCAGCATCCAGCGGACGTGCCCCAGCACGAGGCGCAGGGTCAGGGGCCCGGTCCCGGCCGGGGTGGCGTCCATGCCCGCAGGATGCCCGGTGGCGGCGGACCGCCACCTGACCCTCGCCGCCAAGTATCTTGTCGACGAGATACTTTGTCCCGAGAAACCCGTCGATCCGGCTCCGGCCGGTCCTGCAGGAGCTGCACCGTGGCCGTCACTCCCCCCGAAGTCGACCTGCCCGAGATCGTCTCCGTCGACGACCACGTGCTGGAGCCGCACGACCTCTGGCAGCGCGAGCTGCCGGCGTCGCTGCGCGACCGCGGTCCGAAGGTCGTCCGGCAGCGGGCGAAGATCGAGTTCGTCGGCGGCGCGATCACCCTGCGCCGTGACGTGCCCGACGGGCATTGGTGCGACGTCTGGGAGTTCGACGACCTGGTGCTCCCGACCGGGCTCCTCCACGCGTGCGCCGGCATCCCCGCCGCCGAGCAGGAGAACCGTCCGGCCATCTACGAGGACTTCCGTCCCGGCACCTACGACCAGACGGCCCGGCTCGCCGACATGGACGAGGGCCACATCGAGGTGTCGATCTGCTACCCCAACACCTTTCCCCGCTTCGCCGGCCAGGGGTTCGCCGAGCGGGCCGACCACGACCTCGGCCTCGCGTGCCTGCAGATCTACAACGACTGGATGATCGACGAGTGGTGCGGCGGCGCCGCGAAGGGCCGACTGGTGCCGCTCACGCTGGTCCCCCTCTGGGACCCGGTGCTCGCCGCCGCCGAGGTCCGGCGCTGCGCCGCCAAGGGCAGCTACGCCATCGCCTTCTCCGAGAACCCGGCCAAGTTGGGCTACCCGTCGCTCTACTCCGGCGAGTGGGACGTGCTCTGGGACGCCTGTCAGGAGTCCGACACCACCGTGTCGATGCACATCGGCTCGTCGTCGAGCATGCCGACCACGTCGGTCGACGCCCCGCTCGCGGTGTCGATGTCGCTCAACTCGCAGAACGCGCAGGGCTCGCTGTGCGACTGGATCTGGTCGCGCTCGCTCGAGCGCTTCCCCACCCTCAAGCTGGCGTACGCCGAGAGCCAGGTCGGCTGGATGCCGTTCCTGCTCGAGCGCATGGACGGCGTGTGGCACGAGGACGTCGGTGGCGTGGAGCTGCCCGACGCACCCTCGTCGTACGTGCGTGACCGCGTGTTCGGGTGCATCTTCGACGACCTGCACGGTCTGCGGAGCCGGGCCGAGATCGGCATGGGGCAGATCGTCTTCGAGACCGACTACCCCCACGCCAACGGCACCTGGCCGAACAGCCGGGCCGTCGCCCACCGCCTGTGCACCGAGGCCGGCCTCGACGCCGACGAGTGCCGGCTGCTCCTCCGGGGCAACGCCGTGCGCGCCTACGGCCTGGAGCGCTTCGGCGTGTCGGCGTGAGCGGCGCTCCCGACTGGGCCGCCGACCTGGGGCTGCCCGCCGACGTCGGGATCGTGGCCCGCCTCGTGCGCCTCGACCTGTTCCTCCGGCGGATCCTCGACGAGATCACCGCGGCCGAGGGCATCGCGTTCGCCGACTACCTGGTGCTCGCCGTGGTGCGCCGCTCTCCCGACCACCGGGCCACCCCGGGCCGGATCTGCGAGGTGCTCGACCGCACCTCGGGTGGCATGACCGCCACCCTCGACCGCCTCACGACGGCCGGCTGGGTGACGCGCAGCCCCGACCCGGCCGACCGGCGTCGGGTCGTGGTGGCGTGCACCCCGTCCGGGGTCGCCGTCGCGGCCCGGATCAACGCCGCCCTCCACGCCTGGGAGGACTCGCTCGGGCTGACCGCGGCCCAGCAACGCGAGACGGCGCGGTCGGTCGACCGCCTCCTCGACCGCCTCGCTCCCGGGTGACGCACGACGGGGTCCTGGGCTAGGTTCCGCCCGTCGGTCAACCAACGAGGGAGCCAGCCATGGGACGCTTCGACGGCAAGGTCGTGATCGTGACGGGGGCCGGGCGCGGCCAGGGCGCCGAAGAGGCCCGGATGTTCGCCGAGGAGGGCGCCACCGTGGTGCTCGGCGACGTCATCGACGACGAAGGGCGCGCGGTCGCCGCGGAGATCGGCGGTCAGGCCACCTACGTCCACCTCGACGTGAGCAGCGAGGCCGACTGGGCGAACGCGGTGGCGACCGCCACCGGCCTCGGCCCGCTCAAGGTGCTCGTGAACAACGCCGGCATCATCCGTCCGGCGGCCATCGAGGACACGTCGCTCGAGGACTACCTGTCGGTCATCAACGTCAACCAGGTCGGCACCTTCCTCGGGATGCGCAGCGTGGTCGGCCCGATGCGCGACGCCGGCGGCGGCGCGATCGTCAACATCTCGTCGATCGACGGGATGCGCGGCTCCAACGGCCTCATCTCGTACGCCGCCTCCAAGTGGGCGACCCGCGGCATGACCAAGGTCGCGGCGATGGAGTTCGGCCTGTTCAACGTCCGGGTCAACTCGATCCACCCGGGTGGCGTCAACACGATCATGGGCAACCCCATGCAGATGAAGGAGCTCGAGACCGGCCCCTACCAGATGCAGCCGATCCAGCGCATCGGCGAGTCGCGCGAGATCGGTGCTGCGGTGTTGTTCCTCGCGAGCGACGAGGCGTCGTACATCACCGGCACCGAGCTCGTCGTCGACGGCGGCACGACCACCGGTCGCCTCGAGCCGGGTCTGCCCGGCGGCGGCACGGTCGCCGGCTACGGCTACAACGTCTGACGAGCAGCCCGGTGCGCGACCAGACCCGGCCGCTCATGGGCGAGTCGCCCGTGCGGCTCGGGATGATGCTCTACACCTGCATGGAGCCCCACCCGGGCCTGCACCGGGCCTACAACCGGTGGTACGAGCGTGACCACTTCTACTCGGGTGTGCTCACCCTGCCCGGTTCGGCGGCGGGCGCCCGGTGGATCGCCACGCCCGAGCTCAAGGCGCTGCGCCTCCCCGTGGACTCCCCGGTCGTGCCCGACCCCACCCAGGGCTCGTTCCTCACCACCTACTACGTCGACGCCGACCGGATGGACGAATGGGACGTCGCCGCCTCGGCTGCGGTGGCGGACCTCGGTCCGGCCGGGCGGCTCTGGCCCGAGCGCGACCACGTGCTCACCAGGTTCGTCGACCACCGGTGGGCGGTCGCCCGGGACGCCGATCCCGTGCCGGCGCTGCTCACCCTCGACCGGCGCTTCCCTGGCCTGGTGACCCTCCTGGTGCGTGACGCCCGCAGCGACGACCCGGCCGCGGTCGAGGCCTGGCTGCGCGACGAGTGTCTCCCGGCGGTGCTGCCCGGATCGCCGATCGCCAACGTGGTCGCCTTCGCACCCCGACCGTTCGCCGGTGAGCGCCCGGCCGACCTCCCCCGCGACACCGAGCCCGCCAGCCGGGTCCTGGCCCTGCTGTTCACCGAGTGCGACCCGGCTGCGGCCTGGGCCACCGTCTTCGCGCCCCTCGCCGAGCGGATCGCGGCATCGGGTGTGGTGGCGCTCGAGTGGCTGGCCCCGTTCGTGCCGACGATCCCCGGCACCGACCACCTGGTGGACACGTTCGAGTGATCGCCGGACGTGCGGGCGATCCCGAAGCCGTGGTGCAGGAGTACTTCGCGCGCGTCCGGGCCGGTGGTGACGGTGTGGCCGACCTCTTCCACGACGATGGCCGGCTCGTCGGCCTCGGAGCGGTGGTCGAAGGGCGGGCGGCGATCACCGCCTTCTACGCCGGTGCGGTCGAGGACGCCCGCCCGGCCCCCCGGCTGCTCGGTCCGCTCCTGGTGAACGGGGACCGGGTGGCGGCGGAGATCGCGATCGGCCTCGCCGACGGTTCCGAATTGCACGTCTGCGACCTCTTCGAGGTCACCGACGGTCGGATTCGATCACTCACCTACTTCGTCGCCGACCACTGACCCGTTCGCCCGGGCGCGGGCTGCCGGGTCAGGTGCCCGCCGGCGAGGAACCGGCGATGCCCAGGGCCAGCGCCTCGGCCGCGGCGGCCGTCCGGGTCGCCACGCCGAGCTTGCGGTAGATGACCGTGGTGTCGTTGCGGATGGTCGAGAGGCTGAACGACAGTCGGGTGGCGATCTGCGGGTTGGAGTAGCCCGCCACGATCAGCCGGAGCACGTCGAGCTCCCGGGCCGTCAGGCCTTCCAGTGGAGACCCGGTCTGCGCGGCCGCTCGGTCCGTCACCGGCTCCACCGGGGTCGCGCCGTCCCCCCGGGCCGCGGACAGCGAGTGCCGCAGGTGCTCCACCCGACCCAGGGCCCGGACGTCGTTGATGGCGTGGGCGACGGGTTCCCCGACCGCCCGCCACCGCGTGGCCTCGGTGTGGTCGCCGAGCCGGTCGTGGAGCAGGGCCAACCACAGGGCGACCGGTCCGTCGCACCACCAGCCGTTGGAGTCGACGGCCACGTGGTCGGCCCACGGGGTGAGCACCTCGATCAGGTCGCGGACGAGGTCGTCGGCGTCGAGGAGCACGGCCACGGCGGCCAGCCGGGTGGCCAGCAGGAGGAGGCTCGCCTCGGGGTCGAGTTGGCGGACGGCGATCCGGGCGTGGCGCTCGGCGGCCACCCGGTCGCCGGTCCGGGCGCACATGTAGGCGAAGGCGGTCCGGCCGAGGGGGTTGGCGAACACCGGTGTCGACTCGTCGATCCCGAGACGGCGCATCTCGTCGGCGTCGTCGCGGCCCACGACCTCCTGGGCGGCGAACAGCAGGGTGGCGCCGAGCCGCCCCGGATGGCCGATGGTCTGCCCGGTGGCGTCGGCGGCGGTGACGAACTGCGTCGCCTGGGCCACGTCGCCGTCGAGGAAGGCACCACCCGCGGCCAGGGTGTACGCCTGCCACATGAGACGCGGGTTGGCGGTGCTGTGGGCGACCCAGCGGGCCACCCCCAGCGCACGGTCGTAGAGCGGCCGGTCCCCCGACTCGAGGGCGTCGACGGCGAGCCACACCGCCGCCACCAACTGGTGGGCGGGCTCCCGGAGGTGTTGGGCGAGGTCGAGGGCGGCGGTCGACAGGTCGCGCCGGCGCGCCAGGAACTCGGGGGCCCGGTGGGTGGACCGCCAGGCGAGCATGGCGAGCAGCTGCACGTCGTCGCGGCAGGCCTCCGACTTGCGCAGGGCGGTCTCGGCGAGCTCCTGGGCGAGCTCGGGCCGGGTCACCCAGGCCACCTGGTACTCCTGGTCCGGGATCAACGGGATCCGGATCTCCACCAGCGCCCGGGCTGCGGTCACGGCGACCCGATCGTCGTCGGCGAGGTCCATGGCCTCGGCGCGCAGGAGGAGCGAGACCGTACGCGGGTCTCCGGCGTACCAGTCGGCGGGGAGGGCGTGGGCGATGGCCGCCTGCGCCACGATGTGGGGATCCCCGATCAATTCGCCCAGCACCACGGTCTGGGCGAGGCGGGCCCGGGCGCCGGCGACGTCGCCCAGCATGTCCTCGGCCTGCGCGAGGTCGAGCAGCCGCAGGGCCATGGCCCGGTGGTCGGCGGACGTGTCGTAGTCGACGGCCAGGCGGAGGAGGTCCCGGGCGTTGGCGTGGTCGCCGAGCGCCAGGCTCAGCCGACCGCCCTGGTCGGCCATGGCGACGAGCTCCTCGAGTTCCATCAGGGTGCCGGCGGCACGGGCGTGGTGGATGGCGGCGGCGATGTGGTCGGGCCCGGCTGCGAACAGGTGCCGGGCGGTGGCCAGGTGGATCTCCGCCACCGTCTGCTGGTCGAGGAGGGCTGCGAGGCGCCAGGCCTCGGATGGCTCGATGGCGCCGTCGGGGTCCACGGCGCCCTGGTCCCGGGCCGCCTCCAGGGCCGCCGCCGCCTCGGCCATGTGGATGCCGGCGGCCCGGGCGATCCCCGAGACCGACAGGTCGCCGGCCACCACGGCACAGGCGAGCGCCCGGGCCCACGGCTCCACGTCGCCGCCGGATGTGGGGGCGGACGGGCGTTCCGCGGGCATGGCCGGACGCTACCGATCCCGGTGTCCAGCGGGCAACGGGCGCCTCCACCATGGACGATCGTCCATTGCGCGCGGAGACCGGATTGGACGATCGTCCAATCCGTGGGAAGGGCCGCTCGGGAGTGCATCCGAGGAGGCGGCCGGGCTAGGCTTCCCACCCATGCAGAACGCACGTGACCTCGACACCCTCTCCGCACCCGCCCTGAACCGTGAGCAGCGGCGGGCCCGCACCCGGCGCCGGGCGGCGGCGCTCGGCTCGGCGGCCGTGCTGGCCTCGGGCACGGCGGCGATCGTCACCGGCACCACCGGCGTCGCCTCGGCGAACGCGTACACGGTCACGAACTGCGACGACTCGGGGCCGGGTTCACTGCGCAAGGCGATCGAGGACTCCAACACGAATTTCGGCGGCGCCCTCGACACCATCACGATCACCGCCACGTGCACGGCGTCGAGCCCGGTGGCGGTCGGGTCGAGGATGGAAGTGACCGACGACCTCGCGATCGTCGGACCCGGGCCGGCGAGCTTCGTCCTCGACGGTGGCGGCGCGACCCAGATCATCTACGTCGACTCAGAACGGAACCTTTCTGTCTCCGGTGTCACGTTCCAGAACGGCGATGGGGCCAGCGACTCGGGTGGTGCGATCTACATCGACGACGGCTACGACATCGTGATCACCGACGTCGTGTTCCTCGACAACACCACGACAGCCACCGGCGGGGCTCTGTTCATCGACAGCAGCCATGACGTCACGATCACCGACTCGACGTTCGTCGGCAACCACGCGGGTAGCCAAGGTGGTGCGTTCTATCTGCTCTACTCCGATGGAGAAGCTGTCATCTCGAACTCCACCTTCGAGGGGAACTCGTCGGACGGTGACGGCGGTGCGATCGCGATCTACGAGCAGCCCGGCGACGTGTCCATCTACAACACGACCATCACCGGGAACACTTCTGGCGGCGACGGCGGCGGCATCGCGCTGACCGGTCTCTACTACGACATCACGCTCGGGTTCGTGACCATCGCCGACAACACGGCCGCCGGTCTCGGCGGCGGCCTCTACTCGAACGTTCAGGACAACGAGACGATCACGATCTTCGGGTCGATCTTCTCGGGCAACGTCGACGGCGGCGGCGCGAACGAGGTCTACAACGACACCAACCCCGTGACCACCTACAACAACCTCTTCGAGGGTCCGGTCGTCGGGTTCACGGCCGATGCATCCGACCTGACCGGTGTCGACCCGTTGCTGGCTCCGCTCGCCGACAACGGCGGTCCGACGCAGACCCGCGCCCTCGGTGCGGGCTCGCCCGCCATCGATGCCGGCCCCTCCGGGTGGCCGACCTTTGCTGGCGACCTTTTCGACCAGCGGGGCACCCCCTACGTGCGGGGGTACGGCGGAGTCGCCGACATCGGGGCGTACGAGGCCCAGC
>JAFMJM010000107.1 GCA_017853455.1 Acidimicrobiia bacterium
GTGCCCTTCGACTTCGACCTCGACCCGCACGAGGAGTACACCCTGGCGAGCGCCTTCAACAATCTGTGGTGGACGGCCCGGGTGCACAACGATCAGGCGACCCGAGCCAACGTCGCTGCCCAGAACGCCCTGGTCGACCACGCCATCGGTCGGGTGCTCGCCACTCTCGAGGCGGAGGGCATCGTCGACGACACGGTCGTGGTGATGACGACGGACCAGGGCAACCCCTACGGTCAGCGGGGCCTGTGGGGCCACCCACCGTGGACCGACCCGCCGTTCGTCCACGACGTCACCTTCCGCGTCCCGCTGCTGATCCGTGCGCCCGGGCGGCTCCCGGTCCAGCGTGTGGTGGACTCCGTGGTCTCGCACTGCGACCTGTTCCCGACCCTGCTGGACCTCGTCGGCATCGACGGGGTCGAGATCGCCGGTTCCCCAGGGAGGAGCCTCGTCCCCCTGGTGGAGGGCAGCGGGGTGTCGGCGTGGCCCGACGAGGCCTTCTTCGAGGCCGAGACGGCACGATCGATCCGAACCCGTGAGTACCTCTTCACCCGTCACCTCGACGGAACCGGTGACCCCGAGTGCTACGACCTCGTGGTCGATCCCGACCAGTGGCACAACGTGGCGGACGATCCTGCGTACGCCGACACGGTTCGCGCGCTCGACACCCGGCTCTCGGAGTTCTTCGCCGTGCACGCCGATCCCCGCTACGACCTCTGGAACGGGGGCACGGGCCAGGCCATGGTGTCGAGCTATCGCCTGCTCAAGGAGCGCTACGGCCGTGACTGGGACGTCACGATGACCGTCGGACCCCCGTTCGCGGACTGACCGTGGGCGCCGCCCGGGTCACCGCCGGCGGGCGCCGGGATCGCTGCGGCCGGGCGGTCTAGGGTCTTCGGGTGATGTCGCGTGCCGCTTGGATCCGTTGGCTCGAGATCGTGCTCGCCGTCGTCCTCGTGTACGCGGTGGTGCTGGTCGTGGCCGGGTCGGTCGCCGGGTCGCTGTTCTCGGCATTGGGGTTCGGGCCCTCAGGCGCCATCGACACCCCTGCCGTCCACGACTACCTGCGCCTTCCGTTCATGGTGCTCGGCGCGGTGCTGGCCGGATGGAGCGTGACGATGCTCCAACTCGTGCGCGGTCCGTTGCGCGACGGATCGCAGTGGGTGGTGCCGATCCTGATCCGATCGGTCGCCGTGTGGTTCGTGCTCGACACGGGCATGTCGCTGGTGCTCGGGTTCCCGACGCATGCACTCTTCAACGTGCCGTTCGGGGTCGCGCTGGCGCTCCCGCTGGTGAATCTGCGTTCGACCTGACCGCCGTCGATGGTGCGGTGCCGCCGCTCACGTCTCCGGACCCGGCGTCGACGACGTGGGGTCAGGGCTCCGTCGCGATGGGTCGGGAGTCGATGAATCGCCGCAGCGCCTCGAGGAACTCCTCAGGTTGCTCGGCGAAGGCCTGATGTCCGCAGCCGAAGGTGACCGCTTCGGCGAGCGGAAGGGCCCGTCGGGCGCGGCGGCCGTCGGTGATCCAGGGGAGCACGGGGTCCCGGGTTCCCCAGACGAGGAGGGTCGGTGAGTTCACGGCGGTGGCGTCGGCCCGCGCGTCGTGCCGCCGGTCGGTGAAGCTCCGCCAGAGGTGCGCGAACGTACGCACGCGGTCCGGGTCGTGAGAGGCCTCGACGAGCGCAGATCTGATCGCGATCGTGGTGACGGTCCTCCGCCGGAGATACAGGCGGGGAAGGAGCCGCATGACGGTGGGCGCGAATCGGGGTGTGCCGAACAGCCGGCACACCCCGAGCGTCAGCGGTGACCGGGGCGTGAATCCTCCGGGGTTGACGAGGACGAGGCGCGCGACGAGGTCGGGTCGTCGCGCAGCAGTGCGCACGGCGGCGAAGCCCCCGAGGGAGTTTCCGATCAGCGTGTACGGACCGTCCGCGATGGCCTCGAGCAGTCCGGGGAGGAGGTCGGCGAAGCCGCATGCGCTCGGCGTCGTCGACAATGCGCTCTCGCCGTGCCCAGGCCAGTCCACGCTGTAGACGGTGGCGTACCGGGAGATCGCGTCGGCGACCGCAGCGAAGTCGTGGTGACTGCCGCCATTGGCGTGCAGCAACACCACGGCCGGGCCGGTCCCGGCGACGTGCACGGCGACGCCGTCGAAGTGGCGTGTGTCACCGGTGGTCGACATCGGTCGCCAGGGCTTCGAGGTCCGGCGGGACATCGGGATGGTCGGGGCTGACGGCGCGCGCGGGAAGGAACGCCAACGCGGCGATCGCCGCGGCAGCGGTGACTCCGGCCGCGACGAGGACGCCGGCGGAGAAGCCGCGCATGAACGAGTCCCGGGCGGCGTCGAGCACGATGGCTCGGCCGGCGGCCGGAGCCCGGCGGGCGACCTCGGCCGCCGCGACGACCGACTCCCGGGCCGCGGCGAGCGCCTCGGCCGGAATGGGCAGGCCCCGGAGTCGTCGCACGATCTCCGGTCCGTACAGCGACGCGAACACCGATCCGACCACCGCGACCCCGATGGTGCCGCCGAGCTCCCGGGTGGTGTCGTTGACGGCCGAGCCGACGCCGGCCTTCGCTCGGGGAAGCGAGCCGAGGATGGCCTCGGTCGACGGAGCGAGGGTCAGGGTCAGCCCGGCGCCGATCATGGCGGCCTGGACGGCCACGACGCTCCAGTACGGCGAATCGGGGGTGAGGGTCGACACCCACACGAACCCGGCCGTCATGAGCGTGAGCCCGCCGGTGACGACGATCTTCGTCCCGATCCGCAGGGCCAGACGAGCGGCCAACGGTGCGGCGATGGCCGATGCCACGGCGAAGGGCAGCGTGTGCAGGCCGGCCGACAGGGTCGAGTATCCGCGGACCACCTGGAAGTACTGGGTCATCAAGAAGATGAACCCGAACAGTGCGAAGAAGGCGCAGGCCACGGCACCACTCGCGGCCGAGAACCGGGCGTTGCGGAACACCCGGACGTCGAGCATCGGGTGGTCACGCCGCAGCTCCCACGCCACGAACGCACCGATCAACACCGCCGACCCGACGAACCCGGCGATCGTGAGACCGTCGCCCCACCCGTGCTTCGGGGCTTCGATCACGGTGTAGACGAGGAGCAGGATCGCGGCGATCGACAGGACGAGCCCGTTGGGGTCGAGCCGGCCGGCGTCGGGATCGCGGGTCTTGGGGATGAGACGGTGCCCCGCAGCGAGGGCCACGATCACCACGGGCACGTTGACGAGGAAGATGGAGCCCCAGGCGAAGTGCTCGAGGAGCCAGCCGCCGGTCAGCGGCCCGAGGGCGACGGCGAGACCCGACACCGCCGACCACACCCCGATCGCCTTGGCGCGTTCGACCGGATCGGTGAACACGTTGGTGAGGATCGCCAAGGTGGCGGGGAACACGAGCGCCGCCCCGATCCCCATGGCGGCCCGGGCGGCGATCAGCTGCGAGGCCGATTGCGTCAGACCGGCGGCCACCGACGTGGCCGCGAACAGGATCAAACCGATCTGGAGCGCGCCCTTGCGCCCGTAGCGGTCGCCGAACGACCCGAACGCCAACAACAGTCCGGCGAACACGAGGCTGTAGGCGTCGACGATCCACTGGAGCTGACTGGTGGAGGCCGACAGCTCCCGACTCAGGGTGGGGAGGGCCACGTTGACGATGGTGTTGTCGACCACCACCAGGAAGAGGCTCAGGCACAGCACGGGGAGGATCAGCCAGCGGCGCGGATCTCCGTGGTCGGCGAGGTCGGGTTCCGTCGTCATGTGACAGTGTCTAGTCCAACGACTGGACACTGTCAACTTCCACGCGGTCCCGACCTACGCTGGGGGGATGGGACCGTCGGACCTCCGCCAGACGATTCTCGACTCGGCCGTGGCCCACATCGCCGAGCGGGGTCCCGACGGGCTGTCGTTCCGTCGGCTCGCCAAGGCCGCAGGGGTCAGCCACCAGGCGCCGTACCACCACTTCGTGGACCGCCACGGCATCTTCGAGGCGATCAGCGACGAGGGCTTCGCCATGCTGTTCGACGCCATGCGCCGCGCCATCGCCACCGCCGACGGTGATCCCGCTGCGGCCCTCCTCGAGAGCTACGTCGGATTCGCCCTCGAGCACCGTGGGCACTTCCGCGTGATGTTCCGTCCCGACCTCTGCGCGTCGGGCGGTCAGGCCTTCGACACCCTCGTCGACGTCGTGCGCGTCAGCCTCGGGCCCGATGCGACGATCGACGAGATTCGTGCCCGGACGACGGCCATGTGGTCCATGGCGCACGGCCTGGCGACCCTGCTCGTCGACGGCCCGCTCGAGCGCAAGATCGGACCGATCACCGATCACCGCGCGTTCGTCCGGGCCGTGGCCGAGCAGTCGGGTCTGACGGCCGTCGTGGACCGCCCGGCCGTCTGACTTCCGGTCACACCGGGGCGTCGAGCACCTGCGGGGAGCACGACGTCCACAGCCACGATGGCCACGAACCCCAACGGGCGACGAACCCGCTGGAGCCCTTCCCGCACCCGACGATTCCGTACTGGTTGATGCGCATCCGTCCGGAGCCCGTCCATCCGAACACCGTGACGGCGCCCTGACCGCCCAGATCGAACGTCGAGGGCCCGACGGTGCCGTCGAGCACGCCGGAGACTCCGAACCAGTCGCCGAACGCCAACGGTCGGGTCCCGTCGGCCGAACCGAGGCGCACCTGCAGGCGGGCGGTCGCCCCGCCGTCGAGGATGAGGTCGCCGCCGCCGAGGACCCGTCCGGCGACGAGCACGTCGCCGCCGATCTCCCAGACGCCGGCCGTGGTCCGGCCGTCGCTCGCCGTGGTGGGGAAGCGGTACGCGACCCGGCCCTGCACGCCGACCAGCGACAGGCCGGTCTGCACCGGTCCGATCTCGATCCCGGCGGTGCCGGCGATCCGCCACGGCGCGGTGCGGACGTCGGCGCGCAGCGTCAGGCCGACGGGCACGCCACCGATCACCGCCGGGATGCGGTCGGCGGCGAGCGACAGACGGGTCAGCTCGCCGTTGGTGAACTCGACGAATCCCCCGACCGTGCTGTTGGCGGTGCCCGGGAGCACGACCGAGACCTCGCCGGAGTACGTCTCGGTGCCGGGGCCGCGCTGGTAGCTCACGGCGAGCCGGTCGATGGTCAGGACGCCCGGGATCCCGATCTTCGACAGCGCGAACCCGGCTCCGGTGACGACGCCGTTCTCGGTGCCGAGGGCGAACGACGTGCCGCCCACCCCGGCGAGCCGGGTGGCGAGGGCGACGTTCCAGCGGGCGGCCCCGGCGTCGTAGGCGAACCCGAGATCGTCGACGGCCAGGACCCCGAAGAGCGTGGCCCCCGACTTCAGCCCGATTGATCCGCGCAGGAGGGTGCCGTCGGGGGCGAACGCGAGGTCGACCGAGCCCTTGGAGGGCTTCGAGGTGTCCTCGACCGCCAGGGTGCCCACCCACCCGGTGGACTGGTCGTAGGCCACCCGGAAGGTGCGGACCCGCACGAGTCCGGCGAGCGACGTCGCGCCGAGTTCGAGCGAACCGCCGGTGACGACCCGGTCGGAGAACGTGAGCGATCCGGAGAGGCGGGTGCGGCGACCGACCGCGTCGACGACGTCGCCGGTCGCGGCCCAGGTGCCGGCGTCGGTCCAGTCGAGTGTCGCGGCGTCGATCCGGAACAGCCCGGCGAGCGTCGCGTTGCGCACGGCGATGCCCGCACCGACGATGCCGCGGTCGCAACGGTGGGCGATCGTGAGGATCCCGGAACCGCCACCGATGACGGCGGGTGCGGTGACCGTGGTCTTCGCGACGAGGTACTGCGCGCCGACGGCCTCGACGTCGAGCGAGGCGGCACCCAGGCCGAACTCGGTGAGGTCGGCGTCGAGCCGGTCGGTGAGCTTCTTGCCGACGACGGCGCGGCTGGTGCGTCCGCACCCGGCGAGAGCGTCGAACCGGGTCTCGAGGGCGGTGCGCCGGCCCTGGGGATCGGGGGTCCGGTCAGCGGCGGCGTCGGGGGTGGGGAGCCGGTCGGGGACCGGTCCGCCGAGCTCGGCGAGGTCGCAGCGTCCGGTTCGGGGCTCGGGCTCCGCCGACCAGCGCCAGACGAATCCGATGCGCTCGCCGGGTCCGGTGCTGCAGGCGACCAGCCCGTCGGCGCCGAGGCTGACCGCGCCCGACTGCTCGGTGAACAGCACGGAGAGGCGGGCCTCACCGGTGCCCGTCAGCGTCTCGGGTCCGATCCGACCCTCGACCCGACCGGCCAGGCCGACGACGCTCGAATAGTCGAGCTCGCCGGTGCCTCCGGCGCCACCGAAGCTCACCGAGAACCGGGCTTCGCCGGACTCGCCGATGTGCACTTCACCGCGACCCAACGCCGTGGCGCCGACGGCGGCGTCGCCGGCGAACGTCCAGACCGGTGCCTCACCGGTGAGGTCGGTGCGGACCGAGCCGCCGACCGTGACGAGGGGCGCACCTCCGCGGCGCGGGCCGACACGGATCCGGGCGTCACCGTCGATCCGCCACGGTTCGGCGGCCACCCGGGCGTCGAGGTCGAGCACCACCGGGACGTCGCCGAACGTCACCGGCAACTGCTGGGTGACGAGCCGACCGTCGGCGAACGCACCGTCGACGAACCGGAAGGTGCCATCGACCCGGGCGTCGCGCAGACCGGCTCCCGTGGCGGCCCCCGAGCCGGGCAGCGTCACCTGTGCGGAGCCGTTGAGCACCGAGCCGGCCCCGTCCGGGGCGTACTCCACCCGGAGCGCGTCGAGCCGGAGTCCGGCGGTGAGCCGGACCGTCGCCAGGGTGAAGGCGGCGCCGGTCACCGCACCGTCACGACTGCCCAGACGGAACGTGCTCGCCTCGCCGGTCCCGCCGCTGGTGCGCGCGAACGCCGACCAGGTGGCGCCCGGGGCGTCCCAGTCCAACGTGAACTTGGCCAGTGGGATCACGCCGAACAGGGGGACGCCCGACGCGAAGTCGATGGAACCCTGCTGCAACGTTCCGTCGTCGGCGAACGTGAGAGAGACGTCGGCGGAGGCCACCGAGGTGTTGCGCTCGCCGGTCACCGCCAGTCGGCCGTTCCACGCGCCGGCGGTGGAACCGGCGAGGTGGAGGTGGTCGACGACGAACAGCCCGGCCAGGGGGAGACGCCGGAGATCGAGCTCCCCGCCGCTGATCGTGTCGTCGGTGACGCCCAGCCAGCCGGTGAGGGTCGTGGTCCGCCCCTCGGCCGTGGTGGCGACGGCACTCACGTCCCACCGGCCCCGATCACCGTCCCAGCGCAGCCAGGCGTCGCGGACGGTGAAGAGCTGGGCGAGCGACGAGCGCTGGACCTTCACCTCGGCCTGCTGGACGCCGGCGGCACAGGTGTAGGTGAGGGAGAGCGCGCCCACGGCGTCCGGGGCCCCTCCGGCGAGGACGGCCGGCAGGGTGGTGGAGACCGCCACCCTGACGGAGTCGGGAGCGTCGCGGACGACCCGGACGGATCCGGCCAGCGGCAGTCCGAGGAGGCGCGACGACCGGGTCGGGTCGACGGTGACGTCGGCCCCCACCGGCAGCCCGGTCGCACCGCGGCAGCCGGCCGCCAGGGCGAGCAGTGCGTCGAACGTCCCGGCGCCGGCCAGGTCGGCGACGTCCGTGGCCGCGGCCGTCGGCGGAGGCTTCGGCCCCGTGGTCGTGGTGGTGGCCGGGGAGGTGGTCGTCGACGTCGGGGTCGGGGTCGTGGTCGTCGAGGCGGGCGCGCCGGGGTCGTCGGCCGCC
>JAFMJM010000108.1 GCA_017853455.1 Acidimicrobiia bacterium
CGCCGCCGACGCCCGCGCCGCTGCGGCGGCACAGCGGCTCCGGGCGGCCCGGGTGGCCGCCGCCGGTCCGGCCGGCGACGCCGTGTCGGCACACCTGCGCGACCTGGCGATGCCTCGGGCCGAGGTGACGGTCGCGGTCGAGCCGGGGGAGCCGACCGACGACGGCGCCGACGTGGTGACGTTCCTCCTGGCCGCGAACCCGGGGGAGACGGCCCGACCGCTCGCCCGCGCGGCGTCCGGGGGCGAGCTGGCCCGCACGATGCTGGCGGTGCGCCTGGTGATGTCCGGCGCGCCCCCGACCCAGGTGTTCGACGAGGTCGACGCCGGGATCGGCGGCGAGGCCGGAGCGGCGGTGGGTCGCCGTCTAGCCGATCTCGGGGCGTCGCACCAGGTGCTGTGCGTCACCCACCTGGCCCAGGTCGCCGCCTACGCCGACCACCAGGTCGTGGTCGAGAAGGTCGAGCGGTCCGGGCGGACGGTCGCGACGGCCGGTGAGGTCACGGGCGAGGACCGCATCCGCGAGCTGTCGCGGATGCTGGCCGGGCTCGAGGCCTCCGACCACGCCCGGCGTCACGCCGAGGAGCTGCTGGCCGGCGCCCGACGACCGGTGAAGTCGGGCGGGCGGCGATGAGGACACGCCGCGGACGGAGTGAGACCTCGTCGGCGCCGCACCCGGCG
Organism: Acidimicrobiia bacterium; assembly: GCA_017853455.1. GTDB lineage: Bacteria > Actinomycetota > Acidimicrobiia > IMCC26256 > PALSA-555 > CAIUKV01. The sequence continues at coordinate 679 of JAFMJM010000108.1, forward strand.
GAGGTGGCCGGGTCGGCCCGGGTCGACCGGCGCACCAAGGACATGGTCAAGCGACTCCAGGGCGGTGAGATCGCGGTCATCGACCACGAGGACATCGACCGGGTCGCCGCCGACGGCCTGGTCGAGGCCGGCGTGGTCGCCGTGGTCAACGCCGCGCCGTCGATCAGCGGCCGCTACCCGAACCTGGGGCCGCTGCGCATCGTCGAGGGTGGGGTCGTCCTCGTCGACGCCGTCGACGCCGATCTGATGGATCGGATCCAGGAGGGCGACGACCTCCGACTCGTCGACGGAGAGATCTGGCGCGGCGACGAGCTCCTCGCCACCGGCGTCGTCCGGGACCGGGCCGAGATCGAGACGGCGATGGAAGCGGCGCGGGCCTCGATCGGCGTCGAACTCGAGCGCTTCGCCGAGAACACGCTCGAGTACATCCGGAAGGAAGCCGGTCCGACCTTCGAGCCGGTCGTGCTGCCGCCCCTGCGCACCGAGATCCGCGGTCGACACGCTCTCGTGGTGGTGCGGGGGTACGACTATCGCAGCGACCTCGTGGCGCTGAAGCCCTACATCAAGGAGTACAAGCCGGTCCTGATCGCCGTCGACGGTGGCGCCGACGCGCTGATCGAGATCGGTCTGAAGCCCGACATCATCATCGGCGACTTCGACTCGGTGTCGGAGTCGGCACTCGCGACCGCCAAGGACCTCGTGCACCACGTCCACCCCGACGGGCGCGGACCGGGCCGCGAGCAGCTGCTCGAGTGGGGGGTCGCCTACGAGGAGTTCGTCGCCGAGGGCACCTCCGAGGACGTCGCGATGCTCCTCGCCTGGGACGCCGGCGCCCAGCTGATCGTCGCGGTCGGCACCCACGCCACGATGGTCGAGTTCCTCGACAAGGGCCGCAAGGGCATGGCCTCGACGTTCCTGACCCGCCTCCGTCTCGGACCGGTGCTCGTCGACGCCAAGGGCGTGAGTCGGCTCTACGAGGGCCGGGTCCGGCGGCTCGACGTCGTGCTCCTCGTGGCCGCCGCCCTCGTGACCATCCTGGTCGTCGCCATCGTGGCCCGACCCATCCACACCCTGTTCGACGCGCTGCGCGTCACCTTCGAGGACCTCTGGTACTCGATCACCCACTGAGGCTGTTCGTTGATCAACTTCCGATACCACGTCGTCTCGCTCATCGCCGTGTTCCTGGCTCTCGCCGTCGGCGTGGTCATGGGCTACGGCGTCCTCGGACAGCCGACCGTCGACACGCTCCAGCGCCGCGTCGACACCGTCGAGGCGCGCGCCAACGAGATCCGGGCCGAGAACGACGCCCTGCGCGCCGAGCAGGCCCGGCTGGAGGACTCCATCGCCGCCGCCGGGGAGTTCGCGGTCACCGGTCGCCTGGCCGGCCTGACGATGCAGCCGCTCGTCGCCCGCGGGGTCGACCCGGACCGGGTCACGAGCACCGTGCGGCTGGCGCGTCAGGCGGGGGCCGTCGTCCCCGGGGTGCTCTGGCTCGAGCCGAAGTGGAACCTCGGCTCGCCCGACGACGTGGCCGAGCTCGCGGCGCTCGTCGGGGTCTCGTCGACCTCCCGCTCGACCGTCCGTGACGCCGGGCTCAAGGCGCTGGCGACCCGCCTCGCCGACGGTCCGACCCCGGGGAACCGTACCGACCTGCTCGTCGGTCTGGCCGACGGCGGGTTCGTCGAGGCCGAGGGGGTCGACGGCGTGGCGTACGACGCTGCGTCGGCGACGACCCGGGTGGCGTCGGCGTGGGTGGTCGGTGGCACCGCCTCCGAGGTCGGCTGGGCCCGGGTGCTCGTGCCGTTGACGCGCGACCTCGTCACCGCCGGAGTCGGGGTGCTCGCCACCGACGTCTTCACGGAGACCCCCGAAGGTCCGACCCGCGGGCAGGATCTCGTCGCGATCGTGCGTGACCCGGTGCTGGGGGCCAAGGTGACGACCGTCGACGACCTCGATCGGGTCGACGGTGGCCTGGCCGTCGTCCTCGGGTTCGCCGAGCGCGGACGGGGGACCATCGGGCACTACGGATCCGGCGAGGGCGCGACGGCGCTCCTCCCTGCGTGGTGGGCGGTGTGACGGACGCGCCCTCGGGCGCCGCGGACCGGGGGGCCGCCCGGCGGGCGGCGACCGGCATGGGGGTCGCCACGGCCGTGTCGCGGGGCATCGGCTTCGTGCGGGTCCTGGTGGTCGCCGCCATCCTGGGCACCACCTACCTGGGCAACGCCTACCAGTCGTCGAACTCGGTCTCGAACGTCCTGTTCGAGCTCATCGCCGCCGGTGCGTTGTCGGCGGTCCTGGTGCCCAGCTTCGTCGACCTGCTCGACCGGGGCGACCGGGCCCGGGCCGAGCACCTCGCCGGGCGCGTCCTCGGGCTGGCGCTGGTCGTGCTCGGGGTCGTCACCGTGGTGGGGGTCGTCGGGGCACCCTGGATCGCCGCGCTCCTCACGCGCGGCGTGGCCGATCCCGCGAAGGCGGCGCAGCAGGAGCACCTGTCGACCGTGCTGCTGCGGTGGTTCGTTCCCCAGGTCCTGCTCTACGCCGTCGGCGCCGTGGCGGTCGCGGTCTGCTACGCGCGCCGGCACCTGACCGTCACCGCGATCGCACCGGTGGGGTTCACCGCCGTCACGGTGGTGACGATGCTGGTGTTCCGGTGGATGACCGGACCCGATCCGACGGTCGACCTCACCACCGGCCAGACCCTGGTGCTCGCGATCGGCGGCACGGTGGGCGTGGCGGCGTTCGTCGGCATCCCGACGGTGGCGGTGTGGCGCAGCGGCTTTCGACTGTTCCCGCAGCTCGGTCGTCACGACGACGACGTCCGCCGGGTCGTGCGGCTGTCGGGATGGGCGGTGTTCCAGCACACGATGATCGGGCTGCTGCTCGGTGCGGCGATCATCGTGGGCAACAGCGTCAAGGGCGGGACCGTCGCCTATCAGGTGGCGTTCGTCTTCTTCATGGCGCCCTACGCCATCCTGGCCCAACCCGTGCACACGGCGATCCTCTCCGACCTGGCGCGTCAGGCGACCGACCCGGTGGCGTTCGCGTCGTCGGTCCGGTGGGCGTTCGGCAACCTGGTGAAGCTGGTCGTGCCGGTGTCGGCGCTGATGATGGCGCTGGCCTACCCGGCGATGCGCGTGGTGTCGTTCGGCGGGGTCGGGTACGAGGGCACCCGACTGATCGCGGCCGGGGTGGCGGCGTTGGCGGTCGGCCTGGTGGGGTACAGCGCGTTCCTGCTGTTCGCCCGCGCCTACTACGCACTCGGTGACAGCCGGACCCCGGCACTGGTCGCCCTCGGTGCCGGCGTGCTCGGCGCGGCAGTCATGGTGATCGGTGGGGTGTGCTTCCACGGCGGCGCCGTTGTCGCCGCCCTCGGGCTCGGCCACTCGGTCGCCTACACGGTCGGAGCGGTGGTCCTCGGCGTGGGGATCGCCCGCCGTACGGGCGAACGCGTCTGGCCGCGGGCACTGGTGCCGACGGTGGTCGCCGCGGTGCCGGGCGCCGTCGTGGTGTGGCTGGTCGGTGCGGCGGTCGAGCCGTCGGGCAGGCTGCTGACGGCGCTGCTCGTCGTCGGGCTCGGGGCGTTCGGTCTGGCGTCGTACGTCCTCGGTCTGCGCCTCACCGGTGTGGGAACGGTGCCGCTGCGGCTCCGGCAGCTCCGGAGCGTCCGACCGGGCGCGGCCGACGCCTCGGGGGTGGCGGATGCCGGTGACGGTTCGTCGTCGGCCACCCTCGACGAGCCGGTCGACCCGGCGCTCGAGCCGTGACCCGGGTCCGGCGCCTCCTGACGGTCACGGCGCTGACGGCACTGGCGCTGCTGGTCGGCGTCGCGGCGGTCGGTGCACCGGCAGCACCGGCCGCGGCCGCTCCGGGGGCGGCACCGGCCCGTCGGGTGCTGATCGTGAGCCTCCCGATGGTCTCGTGGGCCGATCTCGGCCGGGCTGACACCCCGGTCCTCGACCGGTTCGTGCGAAGCGCGGCCGTGGCGGGGCTGTCGACCAGGGTCGACCAACGGGAGACGGCCCTGGCCGACGGGTACGCGACCCTCGGGGCCGGCACCCGCGCGGTGGGCACCCCCGAGACCGACGGCGACGGCCTCGGGGTCGACGAGGCCTTCGGCGCCACGACCGCCGGAGACGCATATCGCCAGCGCACGGGCGTCGACCCGACCGGTGCGATCGTGGATGTGGGGTGGCCCCTGCTCACCGACGCCAACGGTCGGCTCCACTACGACGCGGTCCTGGGCGCCTTCGGGGCCGCCCTGCACGGTGGTGGCCGCACGACCGCCGTCATCGGCAACGCCGACGGACGCGAGCCCGACGTCGCGGCCTCGGTGCTCGACGCCACCCCGCCGCCCGCGCGCCAGCGCCAGGCCGTGCTCGGACTCGCCGACCGGCGCGGCCAGGTCGACGCCGGCGTGGTCGACCGGTCGCTCCTCGCCGACGATCCGGCCGCGCCGTTCGGGGTGGTTCTCGATCCCGCCGCCGTCGAATCGGCCTTCACCGACGTCTGGGCCGACGGCGCAGTCGTGCTGGTCGAGGCCTCCGACCTCGTGCGGGTCGCCCGGTACCGGCCCTACGCCACGGCCACGGAGCACCGGCAGGCGCTCGACGACGCGTTGACGCGTGCCGACGCGCTGGTCGGGCGACTCCTCGCGCACACCGGTCCCCGTGACCTGGTGATGGTGATGGGGCCGGCCCACCGACCCGGCACGGTGCACCTCACCCCGCTCGCGGCGCGCGGTCCGGGGATCCAACCGGGGCTCCTGCGCTCGCCGGGCACCCGCCGCTCGGGGTTCGTGCAGATCCAGGACCTCGCCCCGACCGTGCTCGCGGCGGTCGGGATCGAGCGGCCCGACGCCATGGAGGGTCGACCCGCCACGACGGGATCGACGGGGGGCGCCGCCGCCGACCGGACCGCGTTCCTGCGCCGGGCCGACGCCACTGCACAGCTGCGCGACGGCCGGATCGGAGGCACCTACGGGGTCCTGGTCGGGGCGCTGGTGGTCACCGCCCTGCTCGGGGCTGCGGCCTGCTGGTGGCGCCCACGTCTGGGTGGGCTCGCCCGGTTCGTCGCGCAGTGGAGCATCGGGCTGCTCACCGCCGCGTTCCTCGTGCGGATGCTCGGGGTCGACGGCCACGGCGAGGTCGCCTTCTACGCCGTGTGGATCGCCCTCGGTGCCGTCTGCGGCGCGGTTGCGACCGCGATCGGTCGGTTGGGTGCACGGACGGCCCGCGGTGACCTCGACGGGGTGTGGGCGGGTGGCGCCGTCCTGGTGGCGTTCCTCACCGTCGACGCCGTGCGGGGTGCGCCGTCGGTGCTCAACTCCGTCCTCGGCTACTCGCCGACCGTCGCCGGGCGCTTCGCCGGCTTCGGCAATCCGGCGTACGCCGCGTTCTCGGCGGCGGCCCTGGTGGTCGCGGTGCTGGGGCACCGGCGGGTCGGGGGCGGCCGCCGGGGACTCCTGGTCGCGGCCGGCGTGCTGGGGCTCGCCGTGGTGATCGACGTGGCGCCGATGTGGGGGTCCGACGTCGGGGGCATCCTGTCGATGGTCCCGGCGTACGCGGTGGTGCTCCTGGTGCTGGCCGGCGTGCGGTTGCGGGTCCGGACCGTGCTGGTCGCGCTCGGGGCCCTCGTGGTGGTCCTGGCGGCGGCGGTGGCGGTCGACGTCGCCCGCCCGGCGTCGGAGCGCACCCACCTGGGGCGCCTGGCCGTCGACCTGGCGAACGGCCGCACCCACGAGCTGTCCTCGGTCGTGCTGCGCAAGCTCGGTGACAATCTGGCCACCGTGGGGACGTCGATCCTCGGTCTGGCGGTGGTGGCGACGCTCGTCGGGCTGGTGGTGCTTCGCCGGTGGGGTCCCGACCGCATCGCGGCGGTGCGGGCCGCGGTGCCCGGCGGTCGGGCGCTCGACCTCGGGATGGTCGTGCTCGCGGTGCTCGGTTTCGCCACCAACGACTCGGGCATGGCCGTACCGGGCATCATGCTGGTCGTGTACGTGGCGGTGTGGGTCCAGTTGCTGGTGGCGTGCCTGCCGGTCGCGGACCCGGACGGCGGGGTCGGCGCAGCCCCCGCGGCCCCCGCGGCCCATTCGGCCGACGTCGGCGCGTTCCGGTCGGTGACGTCGTGACGGTCGTCCTCGGACTGGTGGCGGGTGCGCTCGCGGTGGTGTTCCTGCGGGCCGGGGCACCGCAGATCCTCGCCTCGCCCGTGCTCGCCCGCGAGAACTACCGCGGCCACACGCTCGCCACGGCGGGCGGGATCCTGATCGTGTTGGCCGTGTTGGTCGTCGAGGCCGGGCGGGCCGTGCTCGGCGCCCTCGGGGTCGGCGACCAGCCGGGGTTGACCACCGACCGGGCGCTCGTGCTGCTGGCGGTGTTCGGCTTCGGCCTGCTCGGGCTGCTCGACGACCTGATCGGTGACGGCAGCGCCCGCGGCTTCTCGGGTCACGTCGGTGCACTGCTCCACGGCCGGATCACCACCGGCTTCCTCAAGCTCTTCGGCGGGGCCGGGGTGGCGGTGGTGCTCGTGGCCACCCCCGGCTTCGCGACGGGCCGGCGCCTGTTGGTCGACGCCGTCCTGATCGCCCTGGCCGCCAACCTCGGCAACCTGCTCGACCGGGCGCCGGGGCGCACGCTGAAGTGTGCGGCGGTGGCCTACGTGCCGCTGGCGATCGTGCTGGGCGGCAGCGCCGCCGGGGTGGCGATCGCCCCGGCGATGGGAGCGGCGTTCGCCCTGCTGCCCGACGACCTCTCCGAGCGGCTCATGCTCGGCGACACCGGCGCCAACGTCGTCGGGGCGGTGCTCGGGCTCGGGGTGGTCCTCGGTACCGGCGAGACCACCCGCCTGGTGGCGCTCGGGGTGGTGGCGGCGCTCACCGTCCTCGCCGAGGTGTCGTCGTTCTCCCGGATCATCGACGCCACGCCACCGCTGCGCTTCCTCGACCGCCTCGGCGCCACCGCCGCCCGCCGCTCGACCTAGCCCACCCCGTTGTTTGGGTGATTGTGGGGCCTCTGGCCCCCACAATCACCCAAA
>JAFMJM010000109.1 GCA_017853455.1 Acidimicrobiia bacterium
GATCGTCCCGATGTTGAGATGCGGCTTCGTACGCTCGAACTTCGCCTTGCCCATGATGATTCGCCTCGCTGTGGTGGATGTGTCGATGGATGAACGAACTGGGTGGTCCGGACCGGGCTACTCGCCGCGGACCCGGGCCGTGATCTCCTGGGCGATCGACTCCGGAACCTGCTGGTAGGAGTCGAACTGCATCGTGTAGGTCGCACGCCCCTGGGTGCGTGAACGGAGGTCGGTAGCGTAGCCGAACATCTCGCTGAGGGGCACCTGCGCCCGCACGACGTGGGCGTTGCCCCGCTGCTCCATGCCCTCGACCTTGCCCCGGCGGGACGACAGGTCGCCGATGACGTCGCCCATGTAGTCCTCGGGGGTGACGACCTCGACGCTCATGATCGGCTCGAGGATGACCGGGCTGGCCTGGCGGACGGCCTTCTTCAGGGCCATCGAGCCGGCGATCTTGAAGGCCATCTCCGACGAGTCGACGTCGTGGTACGAGCCGAAGGTCAGGATCGCCCGGATGTCGACGAGGGGGTAGCCGGCGATCACGCCGCCCTCGAGGGCCTCCTGCATGCCGGCGTCGACCGCCGGGATGTACTCCCGGGGGATCACGCCGCCGACGATCTTGTCGACGAACTCGTAGCCGCCACCGGGGCCGGTCGGCTCGAGGCTGATGACCACGTGGCCGTACTGGCCCCGACCACCGGTCTGGCGCACGTAGCGCTCCTCGACCTTCTCGACGGTCTTGGTGATGGTCTCCCGGTAGGCGACCTGGGGCTTGCCCACGTTGGCGGCGACCGAGAACTCCCGGGTCATCCGGTCGACGAGGACGTCGAGGTGGAGCTCGCCCATGCCCGAGATGATCGTCTGGCCGGTCTCCTCGTCGGTCCGGACCTGGAAGGTCGGGTCCTCCTCGGAGAGGGCGCTCAGGGCCTTGCCCAGCTTGTCCTGGTCGACCTTGGTCTTGGGCTCGATGGCGACCGAGATGACCGGGGCGGGGAACTCCATCCGCTCGAGCATGATCGGGTTGGCCGGGTCGCAGAGCGTGTCACCGGTGGTGGTGTTCTTCAGACCCACGGCCGCCACGATGTCGCCGGCGAAGACGCCGTCCTTGTCCTCGCGGTGGTTGGCGTGCATCTGGAGGATGCGCCCGACCCGCTCCTTCTTGTCCTTGGTGGCGTTGAGGACCTGGGCCCCCGCCTCGAGGCGGCCCGAGTAGACCCGGAAGTAGGTGAGCTTCCCGACGTAGGGGTCGCTCATGATCTTGAACGCCAGGGCCGAGAAGGGCTCGGAGTCCGAGGCGTCGCGGGTCATCGGCTCCTCGGTCTTGACGTTGGAGCCGGTGATGGCGGGGATGTCGACCGGGCTCGGGAGGTAGTCGACGACGGCGTCGAGGAGGGGCTGCACGCCCTTGTTCTTGAAGGCCGTCCCGCACAGGATCGGCACGATGTCGCCGGCGATGGTGGCCGAGCGGATGGCGGTCCGGAGGTCGTCGCCGGTGATCTCCTCCTCGCCGACGTACTTCTCGAGCACCACCTCGTCGAACTGGCTGACCACGTCGACGAGCTCGTGGCGCCAGGTGTCGGCGTCGTCGACCAGGTCGGCCGGGATGTCGACGACCTCGTACTCCTCGCCCATGCCGTCGTCCCAGACGAGGGCCTTCATGGTGAGCAGGTCGATGACGCCCCGGAATTCGCTCTCGGCGCCGATGGGCAGCTGCACGAGGGCGACGGTGGCGTCGAGCCGGTCCTTGATCATGTCGACGCAGCGGTAGAAGTCGGCGCCCACGCGGTCCATCTTGTTGACGAAGCACATGCGCGGCACGTTGTACTTGTTGGCCTGGCGCCAGACGGTCTCGGTCTGGGGCTCCACGCCGGCCACGGCGTCGAAGACCGCCACGGCGCCGTCGAGGACCCGCAGCGACCGCTCGACCTCGACGGTGAAGTCGACGTGTCCCGGGGTGTCGATGATGTTGATCCAGGCGTCGCGCCACTTGCAGGTGGTGGCGGCGCTGGTGATCGTGATGCCGCGCTCCTGCTCCTGGACCATCCAGTCCATGACGGCGGCACCCTCGTGGACCTCACCGATCTTGTAGGTGCGGCCGGTGTAGTAGAGGATGCGCTCGGTCGTGGTGGTCTTGCCGGCGTCGATGTGGGCCATGATCCCGATGTTGCGGACGCGCGGCAGCGGGACCTCGCGGGTGATGTCGGCCATGGTGGATGATCCTCGTCGTTCGTCGTGTCGCGGGGGGGTCGAAACGGTGAACCGTCGGTGACCGGCAGGTGCCGGTTCCAGCGGGGTCCGGCGCGGCGACTCGACGACGCCGCAGCACGGAATGGGTCAGCGGCGACGCAGGGTGCTCACCACCGGTAGTGGGCGAACGCCTTGTTCGACTCGGCCATCTTCTGCAAGTCGTCCTTGCGCTTGATGGCCGCGCCCAGACCGTTGCTGGCGTCGAGCAGCTCGGCGGACAGCCGCTGCGCCATGGTCTTCTCCCGCCGCTGACGCGAGTAGCCGACGATCCAGCGGATCGCGAGCGTCGTCGCCCGCCGGGGGCGAACCTCGACCGGGACCTGGTACGTGGCGCCACCGACCCGGCGGCTCCGCACCTCGAGGGCCGGACGCACGTTCTCGACCGCACGCTTCAGCGTGGGGATCGGGTCGCCACCGGTCTTCTTCTCGATGTCGGCGAGGGCCTCGTAGACGATCCGCTCGGCGACGGAGCGCTTGCCCTCGAGGAGCACCTTGTTGACGAGCTGGGTGACGACGACCGACCGGTAGATCGGGTCGGGGACGAGGTCACGCCGGGGTGCGGGTCCCTTGCGGGGCATCTCAGCCCTCCCGCTTCGCGCCGTAGCGGCTGCGGGCCTGCTTGCGGTTGTTCACGCCCGAGGCGTCGAGCGCACCGCGCACGATCTTGTAGCGGACACCCGGGAGGTCCTTCACCCGGCCACCACGCACGAGCACGATCGAGTGCTCCTGGAGGTTGTGCCCCACACCGGGGATGTAGGCCGTCACCTCGATGCCGGAGGAGAGCCGCACACGGGCCACCTTCCGGAGGGCCGAGTTCGGCTTCTTCGGGGTGGTCGTGTACACGCGCGTGCAGACCCCCCGTCGCTGCGGGGAACCCTTGAGGGCCGGGGTCTTCGACTTGGTGGTCTTCGACTCCCGCCCTTTTCGGACGAGTTGCTGGATCGTGGGCACGCGGTGGGTTCCTCGGGTCGTCGTGGTGGGATTCGGGACGGGAGAGGCTACTGCCCCACCCGGTCGGGCTGCGAGCCCGGCTCAGGCGTCGCCGGTGCCGGTCTCGTCGAGCGGTGCGGACGGGGCCTCGGGAGTCGGGTCCGGCACCACCTGGAGATGGGGCGCCGGCGCCTCGTCGGGGGTCGCCGCCGGGGCCACCGAGGTGTCCCGGAGCCATTCGGCGAGGTCGTAGTCCTCCTCGGTGTCGGAGGAGTAGAACGGCATCGGCTCGTAGTCGGGGGCGTCGGTGTCGATCTCCCGGTACTCGAGCATGCCCGTCCCGGCCGGGATGAGCTTGCCGATGATGACGTTCTCCTTGAGCCCGTAGAGGCTGTCGGACCGGCCCTCGATGGCCGCCTCGGTGAGCACCCGGGTGGTCTCCTGGAAGGAGGCCGCCGAGAGCCACGAGTCGGTGGCCAGGGAGGCCTTGGTGATGCCCATGAGCTCGGGCCGGCCCTCGGCGGGCTGGCGGCCCGCCTCGACCAGGCGCCGGTTCTCGTCGGCGTAGCGCCGGGCGTCGACCCGCTCCCCGGGCAGGAACGACGAGTCGCCCGGCTCGGAGACGGCCACCTTGCGGAGCATCTGGCGGACGATGACCTCGACGTGCTTGTCGTGGATCGAGACGCCCTGCTCCCGGTAGACCTTCTGGACCTCGTCGACGAGGTACTCCTGGGTGGCCCGGATGCCCCGGATCTCCAGGATCTTCTTCGGGTCGAGGGAGGCCTTCTCGTCACCGACGAGGCGCTCGCCGGCGGCGACCTCCTGGCCCTCCCGGACCGCGAGGTGGGCCCGGCGGGAGACGACGTGCTCCTCCTCGGTGCCGTCGTCGGTCACCACGGTGACCACCCGCTCGCCCTTCTCGTTCTCGCCCACCCGGACCACGCCCGAGGACTCCGCCAGGGTGGCGGCCCCCTTCGGGGTACGGGCCTCGAAGAGCTCGACGACCCGGGGGAGGCCGTGGGTGATGTCCTCACCGGCCACACCACCGGTGTGGAAGGTCCGCATGGTCAACTGGGTGCCGGGCTCGCCGATCGACTGGGCGGCGATGATGCCGACCGCCTCGCCGCGCTCGACCGCCAGGCCGGTGGCCAGCATCGTGCCGTAGCACGCCTGGCACACGCCCTCGATGGAGTCACAGGTGAGCACCGACCGGGTCCGGACCCGGTCGACACCGGGGTCGGCGGCCAGGAGGTCGGCGTGCTCCTCGCGCAGCTCGAGGTTGCGGGGCAGCACGGTGCCGTCGGCCAGCGTGACGTCCTCGGCCAGGCAACGCCCGGTGAGGCGGGTCTCGAGGGTCCGGTGGTGGTCGGGGTCGAGGTCGATGTCGTCGACCCAGATCCCGCGGGTGCTGCCGCAGTCGTCCTCCCGGACGATGAGCTCCTGGGCGACGTCGACGAGACGCCGGGTCAGGTAGCCCGAGTCGGCGGTCCGGAGGGCGGTGTCGGCGAGACCCTTGCGGGCACCGTGGGTCGAGATGAAGTACTCGAGGACCGACAGACCCTCACGGAAGTTCGACTTGATCGGGCGGGGGATGATCTCACCGCGGGGGTTGGCGACCAGACCGCGCATGCCGGCGATCTGACGGACCTGCATGACGTTGCCGCGGGCGCCCGACCCCACCATCATCTCGATGGGGTTGAACTTCGAGGCGCGCAGCTCTTCGGTCATGGCGTCACGGACCTGGTCGGTGGCCTCCGTCCAGATCTCGATCTCCTTCTGGCGCCGCTCGTCGTCGGTGATGATGCCGCGGTCGTACTGCTGCTCGACCCGCTCGGCCTCGGCCTCGAAGCGGTCGAGGAGCGAGCGCTTCGACGCCGGCGTGCGGATGTCGGCGATCGAGACCGTCAGACCCGAGCGGGTCGCGAACTCGAAGCCGAGGTCCTTCAGGTGGTCGAGGCTCGCAGCCACCTCGGCGCGCGAGTAACCCTCGACCAGCTCGCCGACGACGTCGGTGATGTCGCGCTTCTTGAGCACCCGGTCGACGAACGGGAACGACGGCGGGAACGCCTCGTTGAAGAGGAGCCGACCGAGCGTCGTCTCGACCTGGACCCGCGCCACGCCGTCGCCGTTGGCGGGGTAGCGCTTGACCACGATCGAGTCGGGGTTGGCGACGGTCCACTCGCCGGTCGCCTCGTCCCAGGCCATGCGGGTCGGGAAGCGGTCCTCGGGGAAGCGGTCCGCGGGGACCAGCACCCGGATCCGGGCGTGGACCGACAGCCCACCACCCTCGGCGCCGTCCGCGCTGAAGCGGTCGTCGTAGGCCAGACGGGCCTCGTCGAGGGACGAGAACGTGCGGCCCTCGCCGGCGGCGCCGTCGACCTGCTCCGAGAGGTAGTAGGAGCCGATGATCATGTCCTGGGTCGGCACCGCGATCGGACGACCGTGGGCCGGCGACAGGATGTTGTGCGCCGAGAGCATCAGCAGCCGCGCCTCGGCCTGGGCCTCGGACGACAGCGGCAGGTGGACGGCCATCTGGTCACCGTCGAAGTCGGCGTTGAACGCCGCGCACACGAGCGGGTGGATCTGGATGGCCTTGCCCTCGACCAGCACCGGCTCGAAGGCCTGGATGCCGAGACGGTGGAGGGTTGGCGCACGGTTGAGGAAGACCGGGTGCTCGCGGATGACCTCCTCGAGCACGTCCCAGACCTGGGGCCGGGCCCGCTCGACCATGCGCTTGGCCGACTTGATGTTCTGGGCGTACTCGAGGTCGACGAGCCGCTTCATCACGAACGGCTTGAACAGCTCGAGGGCCATCTGCTTGGGCAGACCGCACTGCTGGAGCTTGAGCTGCGGGCCGACGACGATGACCGAACGACCCGAGTAGTCGACGCGCTTGCCGAGCAGGTTCTGACGGAACCGGCCCTGCTTGCCCTTGAGCATGTCGGAGAGCGACTTGAGCGCCCGGTTGCCGGGGCCGGTCACGGGCCGACCGCGGCGGCCGTTGTCGAACAGGGCGTCGACGGCCTCCTGGAGCATCCGCTTCTCGTTGTTGACGATGATCTCCGGCGCGCCGAGGTCGAGCAGGCGCTTCAGCCGGTTGTTGCGGTTGATGACCCGGCGGTAGAGGTCGTTCAGGTCGGAGGTGGCGAACCGGCCACCGTCGAGCTGGACCATCGGGCGCAGGTCGGGCGGGATGACCGGCACGGCGTCGAGCACCATGCCCATCGGCGAGTTGACCGGACGGCCGTCCTCACCGAGCTTGTTGAACGCCGAGATGACCTTGAGGCGCTTGATCGCCTTGGCCTTGCGCTGGCCCTTGGCGGTCGCGATGACCTCCTTGAGCAGCACCTCCTCGGCGTCGAGGTCGAGGCGGCTGATGAGGTCCTTGACGGCCTCGGCGCCCATGTTGCCGGCGAAGTACTCCTGGTACCGGTCGGAGACCTCGCGCCAGATCCGCTCGTCGTCGATGAGCTGCTTCGGCGAGAGGTTCCGGAAGGTGTCCCAGACGGCCTGGACGAAGTCGCGCTCGGCGTCGAACCGGGCCCGGACGTCCTCGAAGTCGCGGTTGCGGCCCTTCTCGGCGCGCTCCAGGTCGACCTTCTTGCCGCCGCGCTCCTCGATCTCCTTGAGCTCGGCCTCGTACTCCTCGTCCCGGGTCCGCAGCGCCAGCTCGCGACGCTTCTCGACGTCGGCGATCTCGTCGCGGATCTCGGCCTCGAGCTCGGGCAGGTCGGCGTGGAGCTTCTCGTCGTCGACCCAGGTGATCAGGTGGGCGGCGAAGTAGATGACCTTCTCGAGGGACTTGGGGGCGATGTCGAGGAGGTAGCCGAGCCGGCTCGGAACGCCCTTGAAGTACCAGATGTGGGTGACCGGCGCGGCCAGCTCGATGTGGCCCATGCGCTCACGGCGCACCTTCGAGCGGGTGACCTCGACGCCGCAGCGCTCGCAGACGATGCCCTTGAAGCGGACGCGCTTGTACTTGCCGCAGTAGCACTCCCAGTCCTTCGTCGGACCGAAGATCTTCTCGCAGAAGAGCCCGTCCTTCTCCGGCTTGAGCGTCCGGTAGTTGATGGTCTCGGGCTTCTTCACCTCGCCGTGCGACCAGTTGCGGATCTGGTCGGCCGTGGCGAGCGAGATCGTCATCCGTGCGGACTCGTTCACGTCGTGCACTGCGTGCCTCGCTTCGATCGTCTGTCGTCGAGTGTCGTGGTGTCGGGGTGTCGTGTGGTGTCGGGTCAGACCCGGCCGGCCTCACGCGCGGCGTCTTCCTCGTCCGTGCCCCGCTCGGGCCGGGAGAGGTCGATGCCGAGCGACTCGGTCGTCCGGAACGCGTCCTCGTCGAGCTCGCGGATCTCGACCTCGTCGCCGGCCTCGTTCATGACCTTGACGTTGAGGCAGAGGGCCTGCATCTCCTTGATGAGCACCTTGAAGGACTCGGGGATGCCGGGCTCGGGGATGTTCTCGCCCTTGACGATGGCCTCGTAGACC
>JAFMJM010000110.1 GCA_017853455.1 Acidimicrobiia bacterium
GCCGCCGACCTGCCCGACGGCGAGGAGCCCCGCCAGGGTCAGATCCTCGCCGCGATCACGGCCCTGAAGCAGATCTGCAACCACCCGGCCGCCTACCAGGACGACGATCGGCCGCTCACCGGACGCTCGGGCAAGCTGGCACGCCTCGAGGAGATCGTGGAGACCGTGTTCGCCGCCGGCGAGCGGGTCCTGGTCTTCACCCACTTCGCGGAGTGGGGCGTCAAGCTCGCCGCCCACCTGACCGGGCACACCGGCACGCCGGTCCACTGCTACCACGGCGGGCTGACCCGGGGCGCCCGCGACACGATGATCGAGGAGTTCCAGGCCGGCGTCGGCCCGGGTGCGCTGGTGCTGTCGCTGAAGGCGGGCGGCACCGGCCTCAACCTCACGGCCGCCAACCACGTGGTGCTCTACGACCGGTGGTGGAATCCGGCGGTCGAGGACCAGGCCCGTGACCGGGCGTGGCGCATCGGCCAGACCCACACGGTGATCTGTCACCGGTTGGTGTGCCCCGGCACCGTCGACGAACGGGTGGAGGAGGTGGTGGCCGGCAAGCGCCGGATCGCCGACCTGGTCCTGCCCAAGTCGAGCTCGCTGGCCGACCTCGACCGTGACCAGCTCACCCAGGCACTGGGCATCCGTCCCGACGCCGTCCTGACCGACGACGAGGCCGCGGAGGCCTCCGAGACCGCCGGAGCCGCCGCATGAGCGACGCCCGTCGCCGCTCCCGCCGGGGCGGCCAACGCAAGGCGGTCCCGACCCGCCCGTTCTGGGCGATGGGACCCGCCGGCGACGAGGGCACCGACCCCGGTGCCCACCCGATCCGGCCGGCGGCGCACCCGACCGCGCTGATCGATTCGCTCGGACCGCCGCCGTTCCCGCGCGGCGACGTCGCCCCGCACTACTTCGCGGCGGTCTACGAGCGGGCCTCGGGCATGGCCCTGGCGCTGGCCGTCGCCGCCGACCTCGTCGTCTGGGACGACGACCCGGAACCCGACGACGCGCCCGCCTGATCGCCGGCGCCGCCCGGCCGGTCGGCGATCAGGGGAGGCCGGCGGTCGGCGATCAGGGGTCGAAGCGGTAGCCCACGCCCCGGACCGTGATGATGTGACGCGGCGGATCGGACGTGGGCTCGACCGCGAGGCGCAGCTTGCGCACGTGCTCGGTCACCGTGGCGGGCGTCTGCCACTCCGACGACGACTTCCAGACCGCCCGGAGGAGGTCCTCACGGGTGAAGACCCGACGTGGGTTGCTGGCGAGCTCGACCAGCACGTCGAACTCGCGCGGCCGGAGTTCGACGACCTCGCCGGAACGGGTGACCTCCCGGGCGAGGAGGTCGATGCGCAGTCCGTCGTCGAACTCGAGGGCCTGGACCTCGGGTCCGGCGCCGACGGCGCGCCGCATGACGGCGGCGGACCGGGCGGCGAGCTCGCTCGGGGAGAACGGCTTGACCAGGTAGTCGTCGGCACCGAGGCGCAGTCCGACCACCCGGTCCTCGAGGTCGCCGAAGCCGCTCACGATGATCACCGGGGTGGCGGCGGTCTCGCGGACCTCCGAGAGGAGGGTGAGCCCGTTGTCGTCGGGGAGGCCGAGGTCGAGCACGATCAGGTCGACGGTCCGCTGGGCCAGGACCGCCCGGGCGGCGTCGGCGGTGGCCGCGACCACGGCCGTGATCCCCTCCCGGGCCAGCGCCTCGGCGGCGAGGGTGGTCGAGGCGGGGTCGTCGTCGACCACCAGGGCGACGAACTTCGGGGACCGGTCCGACATGAAGAGCGCATCATAGTCCGGTCGGTTGCACAACTGGCCCGGGCACACCCCGGTCCCGTTCCGGAGATGACTTGCAGATCTTGTCCTTCCGCTGGTCGAATGTTGTGATGACCCCGACCCCGGTCCAACAGGACGTCCTCGGTGCCGTCACCGAGATCCTCGGTTGCTACTTCGGCGCCGAGGACCCCCACCAGGTCTTCGGGCTGGTGCTCGACCACGTCCTGGCCCTCACCGGGGGCGAGTACGGGTTCGTGGCCGAGGTGCGTCACGACCTCGCCGACCAGCCGTACCTGTCGTCGTGGGCGGTGTCCGACATCGCCTGGAGCGACGAGACCCGCGCCGCCCACCGCGCTGCCCACGAGGCCGGCGGGGCGATGGAGTTCCACAACCTCGACACCCTGTTCGGCTGGGCCCTGCGCCACGAGCGACCGATCATCGCCAACGACGCCCCCACCGACCCGCGCCGCGGCGGACTGCCCGCCGGGCACCCGCCGATGCAGTCGTTCCTCGGCCTGCCCCTCCACCGTGACGACGAGCTCGTCGGCATGATCGCCGTCGCCAACCGTCCCGGTGGGTTCGACGACGCGGTCCTCGCCGTCATCGAGCCGGTTGCCGTGGCGACCGCCACCGTGATCGGTGCCTACCGCGCCGAGCGGGCCCGCCACCTCGCCGAGGAGATCGAACGCGACGCCCTGGCCCTCGCCGAACACGCCAACCGGGCCAAGACCGAGTTCCTCTCCCGGGTGAGCCACGAGCTGCGCACCCCCCTCAACTCGATCCTCGGATTCGCCCAGATCCTCGAGATGAGGAACCTCGATCCCGACGACACCGTCGCGATCACCAACATCCGGCGGGCCGGCGAGCACCTCCTGCGGCTGGTCCAGGACCTGATCGACGTCAGCCAGGTCGAGGCGGGAACCCTCACCGTCGACACCGAGTCGGTCGCGCTCGGACCCGTCGTCGAGCAGGTCCGACGCCTCACCGCCCACGAGGCCGAACGGGGCACCGTGACCCTCGTCACCCGGATCGACGACGTGTGCGTGCGGGCCGACCCGACCCGGCTCGTCCAGGTCCTGGTGAACGTCGTGTCGAACGCCGTCAAGTACTCGCCCGCCGGGTCGGTGGTCGGGCTGTCGACCGCCGTGTCCGACGACCACGTCCGCATCCGGATCGCCGACGCCGGACCCGGCATCCCACCGGAGTTCCGCGAGCGCTTGTTCGATCCGTTCGACCGGCTCGGAGCCGAGCACTCACACATCCCCGGGACCGGCATCGGCCTGACCGTCGCCCGTCAGCTGGTGACCGCCATGCACGGTCGCCTCGAGCTCACGAGCAGCTCATCCGACGGTTCGGTCTTCGAGGTGGTCCTTCCGCAGGCCTGACCCCGTCGACGCGACCCCCGACCGCGACCCCGAACCGTCGGGTGCGTCGATCACCGCGAACAGGTCGGCGATGGTGAACGGCTTCGTGAGGCACCCCGCCCCGACCCCGGCGACCGCCGTGGCCGTCCGGGCGGTGGCGTCGGCGGTCACCACCACGACCGGGACCGCGGCGGTCCGGGGATCGTCGGCCAGCGCGGCAATGACGTCGAAGCCGGTGCCGTCGGGGAGGTGCAGGTCGAGCAGGACGACGTCGGGCGGGTCGGCCCGGACCGCCGCGATCCCCGCGGCGACGGTCCGCTCGACCCGGAGCTCGATCCCCGGGCGCGACGCCAGGATGCGCTCGACCAGCTCGACGTTCATGGCGTCGTCCTCGACGTAGAGGACGCGTCGGGCGTCCGGGCCGTCGGCGACGGTCACCACCGCCGGGAGCCCGAGGACGAACGCGGCACCCACCGGCCGGTCGACGGCGACCAACGTCCCACCCATCGCCTCGGCCAGACCCCGAGAGATCGCGAGCCCGAGCCCCACCCCACCCTCGTCGCCGGAACCGGTGACGAGGGGCTCGAACACCCGGTCACGCACGGCCGGGTCGAGGCCGGGCCCAAGGTCGGCGACGGTGATCTCGATCCGATCGCCGACCACGCGCCGATCCACGGTCACCGCGGTCCCGGGGGGCGCGTGCTCGGCGGCGTTGGCCAGCAGGTTGACGAGGACCTGGATCGTCCGCCGCTCGTCGACCAGGACCCGGCAGCCGTCGACACCGGTCCGGACGATCCGGTCGCCGTCGAGGTTGGCCAGGCCGACCGCGGCGTCGAGCACGGAGTCGACCCCGACCGGTTCCCGCTCGAGCCCGAGGTCGCGTGAGCCGATGCGGGCGACGTCGAGCAGGTCGCCCACCAGGTCGAGGAGGTGCCCGGCGGCACTGGCCGCGCGCGCGACGTGGCGGTCGGTGGTCTCGGCGGGCGGGATCAGCTCCAGCGACGCCAGGATCGTGTGCAACGGGGTGCGGAGCTCGTGGCTGATCCGGCCGACCATGGCCGTCTTGGCCTCGCTCGCGGCCTCGGCGCGCACCCGGGCCGCCTCGAGCTCCGCCTCGAGCACCTTGCGGTCGCTGATGTCGGACACCACGGCGATGACCGTGTGCGGGCGGCCGTCGGCGAACACCACCGTGGTCGTGAGCGACGCCCACACCCACGCGCCGTCGGCCCGCCGGAATCGCAGGTCGTGGCGTTCGGCCAGGCCCGCCACCCAGCGGGCGCGCCAGTCGAGCAGCGCGGCCAACGACTCGCCGTCGAGATAGTCGGCGACCGGGGTGCCGATCATCGCCGCCGCCGGCATCGACAGCATCGCCGCCATCCGCGGGTTGACGTAGGTGGTCGCGCCCTGGGCGTCCGTGACCCACACGCCTTCGTCCATCAACTCGACCAGGTCGCGGTAGCGCGCCTCGCTGACCGCCAGCCGCTCCTCGGCCTCGCGGCGGGCCGTCACGTCGCGGGCGTTGATCACGACGCCCCGCACGATCGGATCGTCGACCTGGTTGGCGGCCACGAGCTCCAGCCGGCGCCACTCGCCGTGCACGTCGCGGATCCGGAGCTCGAGCGGGGCCCCGACGAAGTCCTCCCCGTCGAGCACCCGGGCGAACCCGTCGAGGGCACGCGGCAGGTCGTCGGGATGGACGAGCGAGAACACCCCGCCCGCCGGGTCGAAGCCACGCGGGTATCCGAGGACGCGCGCAGCGCTCTCGCTCGACGATCGCCACGATCCGTCGACTTCGAGCACGGTCACGAAGTCCGACGACCGGGCCATCAGCGCCTCGAAGTACCGACCGGCGTCGGCCGCGGCGGCCTCGGCCCGCTTGGTCGCGGTGACGTCCACCCACGACATGACCACCCCGACCGGTCGACCGTCGGCACCGAAGACCTTCCGGGCCTGCTCCGTGACCCAGACCTCGGTGCCGTCGGAGGTCCGGGCGCGCATCTCGCGCTCGGCCGACGGGGTGTCGTCGGAGAAGAAGCGCGACCAGAACCCCGCCACCTCGTCGCGGTCCTCGGGTGGGGTCCGGGCCAGGAGCTCCTGGGTCGTCGCACCCGCCGGTTCGCCGGCGAGCTCGAGGTAGGCACGGTTGGCGAACCGCAGCGTCCCGTCGATCCCGAAGAGCCCGACCCCGCCGGGCAGGGCGTCGAGGAGCGCCGCCACCCCCGCGTCGGGGGGAGCATCGGTCGCGAACAGGCGATCGAGCGGACCGGCGGTCACGGGATCGCGTCGACGATGGCCTGGAGCCGATGCGCCGCCTCACGGATCTGGTCGAGGTCCCGCCGGGCATCGGCGTCGAGGTGCCGACTGCCGAGGAGCTCGGCGAACCCCAGGATGGCGTGGAGCGGGGTGCGCAGGTCGTGCCGGAGGGAACGCGACCCGTCGGCGGGAGGCGGTCCGGGCGGTTCGGCGGGGAGGCTCATCTCACCATTCTGACATCGGATCGACACCGGAACCAGGTCAGAGGCCACCGAATCCCCGGCGGAGGCCCTACCCTCGCCCGATCCGACCGGATCCCGACGGATCCCGACCCGACGAGGACCCCCGATGACCGTGCCCCACAACGCCCGGATCTTCGTGGCGGGGCACCGCGGGCTCGTGGGCTCGGCGATCGTCCGGCGCCTGGCCGCCGGTGGCGCCACGCAGGTGCTGACCGCCGGTCGCGAGGCGCTCGACCTGCGGGACCAGGGCGCCGTCGACCGTTGGTTCGACGTCCACCGACCGGAGTACGTGTACCTCGTCGCCGGCACCGTCGGCGGCATCCTCGCCAACAGCACCCGACCGGGCGAGTTCATCTACGACAACCTCATGATCCACGCCACCGTGGTCGAGGCCGCCCGCCGGACCGGCACGACGAAGCTCCTCTACCTCGGGTCGAGTTGCATCTACCCCCGCCTCGCCACCCAGCCCATCACCGAGGACCAGCTGCTCGCCGGGCCGCTCGAGCCCACCAACGAGGCGTACGCCATCGCCAAGATCGCGGGCATCACCCTGTGTCGCAGCTACCGCGAGCAGTACGGCTGCAACTTCATCTCGGCGATGCCCACCAACCTCTACGGGCCGGGCGACAACTTCGATCTCGACTCGAGCCACGTCCTGCCGGCGCTCATCCGCAAGTTCGACGACGCGGCGCGTGCGGGTCGCGACGTGGTGGAGATCTGGGGCTCGGGGACCCCCCGTCGTGAGTTCCTCCACGTCGACGACCTCGCCGACGCCTGCGTGTTCCTGATGGACCACCACGACGGTGCCGAGATCGTCAACGTGGGCACCGGGACCGACATCTCCATCGGCGATCTCGCCACCCTCGTGGGCGACATCGTGCACCCGGGGGCCACCCTGCGCTTCGACCCGACGAAGCCCGACGGCACCCCGCGCAAGCTGCTCGACGTCAGCCGCCTGCACGCGCTGGGCTGGCAGCACTCGATCGAACTCGACGACGGCGTCCGTTCGACGTACGAGTGGTACCGGACCCACCGCCCGACCGACTGAGCGGGTCGGGCCGGATCGGCGCGACGACCGGGCCTCAGAACTTCGCGCCGACCGCCTTGGCCCAGGCCGGATCGATGCGGAAGCCCATCTTGGCGTCGACGTCGGTCACCACCACCGTGGCGGGCTCGCGGTCACCGGTGCTCGGCTCGAGGTCGACCGGTCCGGTCCACCCCGAGTAGGAGATCGACCGGAGAGCCTGCGCCAGCGCCGTGGCCGAGAACCCGCCCGCCTTCTCGGCCGCGGCGAGCAGGATGCCGACCGAGTCGAAGGTGTAGGGGCTCCACGATCCCGGCTCCTGCGAGAACTGCTTCCGGTAGGCCTTCACGTACTTCGCCGAGCCCGAGAACTCGTCCGGGGCGGGTACACCCACGACGGTGCAGCGTCGCTGCGCCCGCGGACCGGCCACCTGGATGTAGCCCTGGTCGTACGACGCGTAGTCGGCGACGCACCGGGTCTTCCCGCCGTCGTCCACCATGGCCTGGGCCATGAGCGCACCCTCGGGGTAGTAGGCGGCGAAGTACACGACGTCGGGCGAGGTGGCGAGCAGCTTCTCCACGAGCGGGCGGTAGTTCGTGCCTCCCGGCGCGAACGGGGCGTAGGCCGTGACCTCGGCTCCCGACCGTGTGAGGTCGTCCTGCAGGGCCGCCGCCACCGACTGCGTGTAGATGGTCGAGTTGTCGTAGGCGATGGCGACCTTCTTCGCCTTCAGCCAGGTCACGAGCGCCTTCGAGGCGACCGGGGCGATCTGACCGGTCATCGGCTGGAGGGTGACCCCGAGCCCCGACGTCGCCTCGGCCGAGGTGAGCCGCACCGGCTCGATGCCGGCCGCAAGGTAGAGCGGGAGGGTCTGGACCCCGACCCCCGAGTTGTACGGGCCGACGACCCCGTCGAGGCCGGACGCGATCGCGGCCGTGGCGGCCGCCACCCCGACCG
>JAFMJM010000111.1 GCA_017853455.1 Acidimicrobiia bacterium
CGGCGGTCAGGCGGGGACGGCCTCGAGCGGGTCGAGCCCCGGCAGGAACGGCCGCCACGCCGGGTCGGGGGCACCGGCCGTGGCGATCAGCCACAACGCGGCGTGCGGCGCGCGCGGCGGACGCAGCAACCGGAACCCCGACTCACCGAGCAGCCGGTCCTCCTTGCGCGAGTTGCACGCCCGGCACGACGCCACGACGTTGTCCCAGGTGTGCGTACCACCGCGCGAACGGGGCACCACGTGGTCGATGTTCTCCGCCGGCCGGTGGCAGTACTGACACCGGTGGTCGTCACGGGCGAAGACCGCCCGGCGCGACAGCGGCACCCGGCTCCGGTGGGGCACCCGGACGAACTGGCGCAACCGGATCACCGACGGCACCGCCATCACGGCCCGCTCCGACCGCAGCTCGGCGGCGGCGCGGGTGACGACCTCGGCCTTGTCCTTGAGGACGAGCACCACGGCCCGGCGCAGCGACACGACACAGAGCGGCTCGTAGCTGGCGTTGAGCAGCAGTGCCCGTTCCATGTGGTCCTCCCGGATTCCCGGTCGCGCGCATCGTACCGACACCCGGAGAGCCGCGCCGCGGACCGCCCGGACCCTTCCGGGCCCGCCCGGATCCGCCCGACCGATCGGGCCGCTCAGGCGGATCGCCGCAACCGCTCCTGGTCGCGACACCACGAGAGGTAGCGGACCAGGTCGAGGGGGTCGGCCGCCGCTGCTCCATCGCCGCCGTACTGCGTCTCGAGCCGGAAGCCGAGGTAGTCGGGGTCGGGCAACGGCAGGAACGGCGCCCGCCGCCACCACCCCGGCCGGGCCAGGCGTCCGACCTGGCGCAACGCCGTCGGCCACAAGCGGGGGCGGACCACCACCGCGGCGACGAGTGCACCGGTGCCGGCGTTCGGAGAGGCGGCCGTGCTCACGCCGACCACGCTACGCGCCCGCTCGGCCGCGACCCGGCGCCGGTGGTGCCGCCGGGCGGCGCGTGGGCGCCACTACCGTCCTGACGGTGACGACGACGGCGAACCCCGGAGCCGGCTCCCCCGGACGCGACATCGTCGCCCCCCTCTTCGAGGCGCTGCGCGCCAACGTCGAGCGGGTGATCCAGGGCAAGTCCGACCAGGTGCGCCTGGCTCTCATCTGTCTGCTCGCCGAGGGTCACCTCCTGGTCGAGGACGTGCCCGGGGTCGGGAAGACCTCGCTCGCCAAGGCCGTCGCCCGCTCGATCTCGGGCACGTGGCACCGCATCCAGTTCACCCCCGACCTCCTGCCCTCCGACGTCGTGGGGGTGTCGGTCTGGAACCGCGGCTCCGGGGCGTTCGAGTTCCGCCCCGGCGGCGTGTTCGCCAACGTCGTCCTTGCCGACGAGATCAACCGCGCGTCGCCCAAGACCCAGTCGGCCCTCCTCGAGGCGATGGAGGAGCGCCAGGTCACCGTCGACACCACCACCTACCGCCTCCCGCGGCCCTTCGTGGTGATCGCCACCCAGAACCCCGTCGAGCTCGAGGGCACCTACCCGCTGCCCGAGGCCCAGCTGGACCGGTTCCTGATGCGGATCCCGATGGGCTACCCCGACCGGTCGTCGGAGATCGCCATTCTGATCGCCCAGGGCGCCGACCAGCACCGGGTCGACGAGCTCGGCGCCGTCACGACCACCCAGGCCGTCGCCGAGGCCGCCGCCGCGGTGGGGCGCATCCACGTCGCCCCCGCCCTCGCCGAATACGTCGTCGACCTCGTCACCGCCACCCGGGAACGCCGCGACGTCATGCTCGGGGTCAGCCCCCGCGGCGCGCTCGCCCTGCAGCGCGCCGCCCGGGCCCTCGCCGCGAGCACGGGCCGCGACTACGTCGTCCCCGACGACGTGAAGTGGTGCGCCCCGGCCGTGCTCGAGCACCGATGCCTGCTGACCCCCGACGCCGAGCTCCACGGCGTGTCGCAGGCCGACGTCATCGCCGACGTGCTCGCCCGGGTGCCGGTGCCCCGGGCCGGCGGGTGACCGGGCCCCGACGCCCCACCCGCACCCGGCGGTCGTCCGACCGCGTCCGGGTGACGCCCCGCGGCTGGACGCTCGCCGGTGCATCGGTGGCGCTCGTCGCCGCCGGCCGGATCCTCGGTGCCGACGAGTGCTCGGCCGTCGGCGTCTCGGGCCTGGTGCTGGTCGCGGCCGCCGTCGTGTGGGTGCGCTACGGGCGGGCGCCGTTGCGCGTCCTGCGCCGTCCCGATCCGCTCACCCCCCACGTCGGGGACCACGCCCGCATCGACGTGGCCCTCACCCCCACCACCCGTCGCGGCTCGGCCGGCTTCACCCTGGTCGAGGACGTCGACGGTGGCCGGCTCCAGGCCCGGTTCTCCATCCCGACCCTGCGGGCGGGTACCGCCGTGCGCCGGGCGTACCGCCTGCCCACCGAGCGCCGCGGCGAGGCGCCCGTCGGTCCGGCCACCGCGTGGCGCACCGACCCGTTCGGGCTGGCCCGCGGCCGCACGGTGCTGGCACCGACCCAGACCGTGATCGTGCGGCCGCGCGTGTTCCGCATCGCGGCGCCCGACCTCGGCCACGGCACCCGGGCGGTCGCCGACGAGTCGGACCACGCCCGCGCCCGCACGCCCGACGCCTCCGGCGACTTCGCCGCCGTGCGCCCCTACGAGGTCGGCGACGATCCGCGCCGGGTGCACTGGGCGGCCAGCGCCCGGGCCGACGAGCTGATGGTCCGCCAGGACGTCGCGCCCCGCCCCGGGCGCACGCTCGTGGTGCTCGACACCCGGGCGTTCGCTCCCGACCACGACGGCGCCGAGGCGTTCGAGCGTGCGGTCGAGGCGGCGGCCTCGGTCGTGACCGCGCTGCAGCGGGTGGCGCGACCCGTCGAGTGCCGGACGGCGGACGGCACGGCCCTCACCCGGTCGGGTACCGACCGCACCCACCGGGTGCTCGACCGGCTCGCGGTCGTGAGTCCCGGCGACGGTGACCTGATCGCCGCCCTCGCCGACGAACGGGGCACCCGCGCCCCCGAGTTGGTCGTGGTGGTGACCGCCGCCCACGACGCCGTCACCCGCGCGGCCGTCGCCCGCTTCGCCCGCCGGAGCGCCACGCTCCTCGTCGTCACCGCCGACGCCGATCCGACGCTCCCCGAGGTCGGCGGTCGCACCGGGCGCGCCGAGCTGACCGTGGTCGTCGACGCCCGGACGGTGCCGTTCGCGACCGCCTGGGAGGCGGCCGTCGGTCGCCGCGGACCGGTCCGGCGGGCGGCACGGGGCACGCCGCTCGCGGGGGTCCGGGCCCGACCGGGTGGGGGCCGATGACCGCGCCGCCGCCCCGCCGTTCCGTGGCCGGCGCAGCCGTCGCACCGGGCGTGCCCGGCGCATCCGCCGCATCCGCCGAGGGGGGACGGGGCGCCGCAGCCCGTCGCACCGCCGGCGGACGGCTCGCCCCCACGCTCGCCCTCGCGGCCGTCAGTGCGAGCGTGGCGGTCGGCTACGGCCGCGTCGTGACCGGCTCGCGCTGGGTCCTCCCGCTCCTGGTGATCGCCGTCGCTCCCCACCTCGTCGGCTGGCTGCTGCGACGCCGCCCGGTCGCGCTCACGGCCCTGGCCTCGGTCGCGGTGCTGGTGGTGGTCGTCGTGTGGGGACTCGAAGCGCACACGCTCCGTGCCGGCCTGCCCGGTCCCGCCACCCTCGACGCGCTCGGTCGCCACCTGGCCGGGGGCCCGCGGTCCCTCGGACGCCACCCGGTCCCGGTCCCCGACGGCACCGGCGTCACCCTGCTCGGGGTGCTCGCCGTGTGGGCGATGGCACTGGTCGCCGACCACCTCGCGACCCGGCGCCGGGCGGTCCTGGGTGCGCTCACCCCGGCCCTGCTCGTGTTCGTCTGGACCGCCGCGCTGACCGGCGACGGCGACCGCGCCGTCCTGGCCCTCGTCGACGCCGCCGCCGTCGTCGTCAGCGGCGCGGCCTTCGTCGCCCTGCAGCGCCAGGCCCTGGTCACCACCCGGGCCAACGCCGCGCTCGACGACTCGGGCACCGGGGACCCCGGTCGGGGCCGACGACCCACCGTCGGGCCGGCGCTCGCCGTGGCGGTCCTCGCCGCCGTGATCGGCGCCGTCGTCGCCCCCCGGCTGCCCGGCGCCACGGCCGATCCCCTCGTCGACCTCCGCCCGTCGCAGCGCGGGTCGTCGACCTACCAGACGACCATCCCGCCCCTCGTCGACGTCGCCGACCAGCTCAAGCGGAGCGAGGAGTCGGAGCTGTTCACGGTGCGGGCGACGGCGCCCGACTACTGGCGGACCGTCGCGCTCGACCAGTACTCGTCCGCCGGCGGGGGCCAGTGGGTGCTGCGCGCCGAGGGCGGCTCGATCACCACCGGCCTCGACGACGCCGTCCCGGCGGGCGCGCTCCGCCAGCAGTACCGGATCGGCGCGCTGTCGGAGCGGTGGATGCCCGCCGCGATGACACCGGTCGCGGTCGACCAGCCCGACGTGCTGGTCGTCGAGTCGTCGAACACCCTCGTGACCCGGCGCCGCTCGGTCACCGGCCTGCGCTACGCCGTCGACTCGGTCACCCCGGTCGCCGACCCGACCGACGCCCAACGTCGCGCCACGGCTGGCCCCGTGTCCGCCGACGTCCGCACCGACCTCGAGCTCCCCGCCGACGTTCCCCAGTCGCTGCGCGACCTCGCGGCGTCGGTCACGGCCGGCGCCACCACCCCCTACGACCGGGCCCGACTCCTGCGCGACTGGTTCCGCAACGGGCAGTTCACCTACGACACCGACGTCGATCTCTCCGACGCCGTCGACGCGACCCAGCAGTTCCTGCGCGACAAGCGTGGCTTCTGCGTCCAGTTCGCCAGCACCTACGCGTTGATGGCCCGCGCCGTCGGTCTGCCCACGCGGGTGGCCGTCGGCTTCACCCCCGGCGACCTCGACCCCGCGACCGGCCGGTACCGGGTGACCAACCACGACGCCCACGCCTGGCCCGAGGTGTGGCTCGCCGGCCTCGGGTGGACCGACCGCTTCGATCCCACCCCGCCGAGCAGCGCCCCCGGCGGCAGCGCGCTGCCCGGTGAGCGCCTGGCGCCCCCCGTCGTGCCGCCGACCGTCGCTCCCACCACCACGCCGGTCACCGGGCCGAGCGCCACGACGGTGCCGGTCTCGCCGAGCGGACCGCCGGTGACCGATCCCGACCTGACCCCGGTCACCGTTCCCGACGGCCGCACGCCGGCCCGCGTCGGCGGTGGCGTGCCGTGGCCGGTGTGGGCGATCCTCGCGCTCGGCGCGCTGACGGCGCTGGTCGGCACCGTTCCGGCGGTGAAGGCCGGCCGGCGCCGACGTCGACGCCGCCGGCCCGACCCGGTCGAACGGATCGCGGGCGCCTGGGCCGAGGCCCTCGACCGCCTGCGCGACCTCGGCCTGTCGGCCGACGCCACCGACACCCCGGTGGAGATCGCCACGGCCGCACCCGCCACGGTCGGCAGCGAGGCCGCGCCGTCACTCGCCCGGGTGGCGGTCGCCCACACGCGGGCGCAGTTCGGCGCCGGACCGGTGGGCGCGATCGACGCCGACGCGGCGTGGGATCACGAGGACGAGTTCGAACGCCGGATCGACCTGGGACGCTGGGCGCGAGCCCGGTCGCGTTGGTCGACGGCGTCGCTCAGGGACCGTCGTCGCCCTGGATCCGGTCGCGCCACCGCTGGCCGGCGCCACCGAACATCCCCTTGACGGAGCCACCCCGCGAACCCGACGTGAGGCTCTCCAGGCCCGCCCGCCCGATCTTGCGCACGTTGCGCTCGATGACGAGCAGGCAGAACAGCATGATCAGGAACCCGAACACCCCGAGCAGCAGCACCTGGGTGAAGGTCATCACCAACAGGACCAGCCCGGCGACGAACCCGAGGATCGACCACTTGATCATCCGCGCGGCGTGCCGGTAGAGGGTGGTGTCGGAGACCTGCTGGACCAACTTCGGGTCGGTGGCCGAGAGGTTGGCCTCGATCTCCTGGAGGATGCGCTGTTCGTCTTCGGAGAGCGGCATGGCCCCCCATTGTCGCACCTCGGAGCCGATCCGCCAACGCGTCGGCCCGATCTCTTCGTCCGTCACCGGACGGTGCCCGCCGCCGGACGCCCCGCCGGACCCAGGAGAGCCCCGGTCAGCGGCCGTCGGCCGGGCCCCGTGACGGGTCCGGGGGTGACCCGGCGGGGGGTTCCGGGGGCCGGGACGCCAGGCTGGCGGGGCGCACGCTGTCGGGCCCGAAGCGCCGCCGGGCCTCGTCGACCGCCCGTTCCAGCACCGCCCGTCGCTCGGCGTCGATCCCACCCGGGTGGGGCTGGCCGGTCGAGCCGGTGTCCGGGTCGGCGGTCGCATCCGCGGGTGATCCAGCCGACGTCCCGAAGTCGAGGGCCAGGGTCAGGGCCTCGGGGACCGGTCCGTCGGGTTCGGTCCCCGGCTCGACCAGTTGCTGGACCGACACGCCGAGCAACCGGATCCCGGGCGACACGTCGAGCGCGTCGAGGAGGTCCCGGGCGGTGGCGAGGATCTCGGCGGTCGAGTCGGTGGCGCGCCCGAGGGTCCGGGAGCGGGTGATGGTCGAGAAGTCGGCGAACCGCACCTTGAGCTGCACCGTCCGGGCCCGGAGCCCCGTCGCGCGCAGGCGCGTCCCGGTCCGGTCGGCGAGTCGCACCAGTTCGCGACCCAGCACCGCCCGGTCGCGGTGGTCGACCGGGAACGTCTCCTCATGGCCGACCGACTTCAGCGCGCGTTGTGGCTCCACCGCCCGCTCGTCGACGTTGTGGGCCAGGGCGTGGAGGTGGCGACCGTGGGACTCCCCCAGCGCCGCCACCAGCGTCGGCTCCCCGAGCGCGGCGAGGTCGCCGACCGTCCGCACCCCGAAGCGCGCCAGGCGCGCGTGGGTCGCCGGCCCCACCCCCCACAGGCACTCCACGGGGAGCGGGTGCAGGAAGTCCAGCTCCGTGCCCGGCGCCACCACGAGGAGGCCGTCGGGCTTCGCCCGATCGGATGCCAACTTGGCCAGGAACTTCGTGGTGGCGACCCCGACCGACACGGTGAGCCCCGTCTCGTCGCGCACCCGGGCACGGATCGCCGCACCGATCTCCGGACCGGTGCCGAGACGTCGGCGGGCGCCCCGGACGTCGAGGAACGCCTCGTCGAGCGAGATCGGCTCGACCAGTGGCGTCACCGCACGGAAGATCTCCATCACGGCGCGACTCGCGGCGCCGTAGGCGTCGAAGCGGGGCGCCAGGAACACCGCGTCGGGACACGCGCGGCGGGCCTGCGCCGTGGGCATCGCCGACCGGATCCCGAACCGGCGGGCCTCGTAGCTCGCGGCGGCGACCACACCCCGGGTGCCGGTGCCACCCACCACGACCGGACGCCCCCGCAGGGCCGGATCGTCACGCTGCTCCACCGATGCGAAGAACGCATCGAGGTCGCAGTGCAGGATGCCCGGCGCGTCGTCCCCGCCGGCGCCGGTCATCGGGCCGTGACGCGGTCCGCCGACGCCGCGCACCGAGCGACGGAGTGGATGCGGCTCACGGGGCGGGTGTGGGTCACGGAGTGGACGCAGCTCACGGAGTGGACGCAGCTCACGG
>JAFMJM010000112.1 GCA_017853455.1 Acidimicrobiia bacterium
CGTCAGGTCGCGACGCCGTGGTCGCGCAGCACGTCGTTGAGCGCCGACTTCTCGTGACGCTCGCCCTCGGTGAGGCGCTTGACCACCAGCACGCACGGCATCCCGAACTCGCCACCGGCGAAGGTCCGCGGCCGGGTGGCCGACACGGCCACGCACCAGTCGGGCACCACGCCCCGGCTCAACTCGGCGCCGGTCTCGGCGTCGATCACCGGGATCGAGGCGGTCAGGATGCACCCGGCGCCGAGCACGGCCCCCGTGCCGACCCGGGCGCCCTCGGCCACGATGCAGCGCGAGCCGATGAGGGCGTCGTCGCCCACGATCACCGGTGCGGCCTGGGGCGGCTCGAGCACCCCGCCGATGCCGACCCCGCCCGAGAGGTGCACCCGCTCGCCGATCTGGGCGCACGAGCCGACCGTCGCCCAGGTGTCGACCATGGTGTCGGCCCCCACGTGGGCACCGATGTTGACGTAGCTCGGCATCATCACCACGCCCGGCGCGAGGTACGAGCCCCAGCGGGCCGACGCACCCGGCACCACCCGCACCCGGGCACCGGCGTAGTCGTGCTTCAGCGGGATCTTGTCGACGTACTCGAACGGGCCGAGCTCCATCGTCTCCATGGCCGAGAGGCGGAAGAGCAGCAGCACGGCGTACTTCAGCCACTCGTGGACGACGACGTCGCCGTTCACGACCTCGGCCACGCGCCCCTCACCGGAGTCGAGCAGGGAGACGGCGGCGTGCACGGCCGCGCGGGCCTCGACCTCGGGCATGACGGCGCCGAGGTCGTCGCGGCCCTCCCAGAGGGCGGTGATCTGGGCCTGCAGGTCGGACACGGGGACTCCCGGGGGTTCAGGCCGCCACAGCGGCGAGACGGTCGACGACGAGGTCGAGATCGGTGTCGCGCAGCGACAGCGCGATGCGGGCGTTGGCGGCGCCGGCGGGGCCGTAGAGGTCGCCGGGCGCGGCGAGCAGACCGGCGGTGCGGGCCAGGCGGTCGGCGATCTGCCAGCCGTCCTCGCCCCGGCGCGACGCCAGCCACAGGTAGAAGGTCGACGGCCCGCCCACCGACTCGAGGTCGATCGCGGCGAGGGCGGGCGTGAGCCGGGCACGGCGGGCGGCGTAGCGCTCCCGCTGCTCGGCCACGTGGGCGTCGTCGCCGAGCGCCGCGGCGGCGGCCGCCTGGACCGGCGAGGGGATCATGAACCCGGCGTGCTTGCGGACCTCGCCGAGGTACCGCACGAGGTCGGGGTCGCCCACGACGAACCCCGCCCGCAGGCCCGCCAGGTTGGACCGCTTGGAGAGCGAGTGGACCGCCAGCACGCCGTCGAGGCCGGCGTGGAGCCCGGTGACCGGATCGGTCGGGGTGCCGGTGTCGTCGTAGGTGAACTCGGCGTAGCACTCGTCGGAGGCGACGACGATCCCCCGCTCCCGCCCCCAGTCGACGTTGGCGACCATCTCGGCGCGGGTGGCGCACGCCCCGGTGGGGTTCGCCGGGTCGTTGAGCCACAGGAGGAGCGCCCGGTCGGCGTCGGCCGGGTCGACGGCGGCGAGGTCGAGGTGCCAGTCGGGCCCGACGGGCACCGGCACGGCCCGCAGGCCGGCGAGCGTGGCGCCCATGGCGTAGGTGGGGTACGACACCGCCGGGTAGAGCACGGTGTCACGCGACGGGTCGCGCAGGTGGAGGTGCTGGGGCAGCGACGCCACCAGCTCCTTCGTGCCGATGCAGGCCGTCACCCCGCCGGGCTCGACCGTCACCCCGAAGCGGCGCCCGACCCAGTCGGCGGCGGCCTCGCGGTAGCCCGGGCTCCCGATCGAGGCCGGGTATCCGGTCGCGCCGGGGGTGGCCGCCGCCATGGCCGCCACCGCCACCTCGGGCATCGGGTCGACCGGGGTGCCGACCGAGGCGTCGACGCACCCGCCGGGCAGCGCCTCGGCGATCGCCTTGAGCGACGCCAGGCGGTCCTGGGGGTAGGGCGGCGGGACGAAACCGGAGGGCACGGGCGGAGCGTAACGGGCCCCACCCCCACCGTGCGGCACGGAAACGGCCGGGCTCAGTCGCGCACGAACTCGCGCACCCGCGACACCACGGCCTCGGGCAGGCGGGCCTGCACCCGGGTGCCGGCGTCGGTGTGGACCTCGACGAGCACCTCCCCCTCCCGGTGGAGACCGGCGAGCACGTCGCCCCGGTCGTAGGGGATGAGCAGCTCGTGCACGGTGGCCAACGACCGGAGGCGGGCGGCGATCACGTCGAGCAGCGCCGGCACACCCGCACCGGTCCGGGCCGACACCGCCACCGCGCCCCGATGGGCGTCGAGCAGGGCCTGCACCTCGACCGGGTCGGCGACGTCGGTCTTGTTGACCACCATCAGCTCGGGCAGGTCACCGGCGTCGATCTCGGCGAGCACCTCGCGCACCGCCGCGATCTGGGCCTCGGGGTCGGTGGCGGCGCCGTCGACCACGTGCACCACCAGGTCGGCGTGGGCCACCTCGGCCAGCGTCGAGCGGAACGCCTCGACCAGCTCGTGGGGCAGGCGCCGGACGAACCCGACGGTGTCGGAGCACAGGACGGTCTCCCCACCCGGGAGCCGGAGCCGGCGGGTGGTGGTGTCGAGGGTGGAGAACAACCGGTTCTCGACCAGGACGTCGGCGTCGGTGAGGCGGTTGGTGAGCGTCGACTTGCCGGCGTTGGTGTAGCCGACCAGGGCGATCGTCGGGATCGACCGGCGCTGACGCGCCTTGCGCTGCGTGGCCCGGGTGCGGGCCAGCCCGGCGAGGTCGTGCTCGAGGCGCGTGACCCGCCGCAGGATGCGCCGGCGGTCGACCTCGAGCTGGGTCTCGCCCGGGCCCCGGGTGCCGATGCCCGCGCCCTGCTGGCTGAGTTGGGTGCCCCGACCGCGCAGGCGGGGCAGGCGGTACCGCAACTGCGCCAGCTCGACCTGGAGCATGCCCTCCTGGCTGGAGGCGTGCTGGGCGAAGATGTCGAGGATCAGCGCGACCCGGTCGACGACGTCACGCTCGAAGAGCCGCTCGAGGTTGCGCTGCTGGGCCGGGGAGAGCTCGTCGTCGAAGACGACCACGTCGACGTCGAGCGCCTCGGCCAACTCGGCAAGTTCGGCGACCTTGCCCCGGCCGATGTAGGTCGCGGGGTCCGGGGTCGGACGCCGCTGGAGCTCGCGGTCGACGGGGTCGGCCCCGGCGGTGTCGACGAGCAGGGCGAGCTCCTCGAGCGACTCCTCGGCCTCCTCGGGCGTGCGGGTCCCGGCGCCGGTGCCCACCAGCAGGGCGCGTTGCCGGACGACCTCGAGGTCGACCTCGGTGGCGGTGAGCCGGCGTCCGGAACGGCCGACGTGGGCGTCGCGGGTCACCCGACCTCGAGCGGACCGAAGCGGGTCGGGTCGAGATCGACGGAGAACACGCCGACGACCGGACCGCCGAGGCGGATCGTGGCGCCGACCTCCACCACGAGGTCGCCACCGGGCACGTGCACCGTGACCCGCGGGCCGACCAGGTCGCGCCGGTGGGCGACGGCCGCCGACGCGCACGCCCCGGTGCCGCACGAGCGGGTCTCGCCGACCCCGCGCTCCCACACCCGCATGCGCAGGGCACCCGGGCCGTCGGGGCTGACGAACTCGACGTTGGTGTGGCGCGGGAACCGGGGGTCGGTCTCGAGGTGGGGCCCGTGCGCCACGACCCGGGCGGCGTCGACGTCCTCGACGAACACCACGAAGTGCGGGTTGCCCATCCCGGCGGCGTCGCCGCGGTACGTCACCCCGCCCACCTCGGCCTCGAGCCCGAACGCGCTCGGGGCGTCGAGCGGGATGTCGCCCGGCTCGAAGGTGACCGGCCCCATGTCGACGGTGGCGAAGGTCACCGCACCGGATGCGTCGCGGTCGAGCTCGAGCGTGCGCCGCCCACCACCGGTGTCGACGACCAGGGTGTCGGAGCCGAGGCCGGCCGCGGCGGCGACCGCCGCCAGGCAGCGGATGCCGTTGCCGCTCATCTCGGCGACGGAGCCGTCGGCGTTGAAGAGCGTCATGGTGGCGTCGGCGCCGTCGTGCCCCGCGCCGAGGACCATCAGGCCATCGGCACCCACGCCGGTGCGCCGGTCGCAGAGCGCAGCGGCCAGGGCCGCCGTCGGGCGAACGGCGTCGGGGCCGAGGGCGGGCCAGACCAGGAAGTCGTTGCCGGTGGCGTGGAGCTTCTCGAGACGGATCATCACCGACAGCATTCCAGGAGTGCGGGCAGGAGCGCGTCCGGTTCGGGGCCACCGAGCCAGGTGACCCGGGGGTCGCGACGGAACCAGCGGATCTGGCGCCGGGCGAACTGGCGGGTCCGGACGACCGTGGTCGCCCGGGCCTCGGCCTCGGTGCACTCCCCCGCCGCCACGGCCAGGGCCTCGCGGTAGCCGATCGCCTGGGCCGCCGTGCGCGACCAGCCCGCAGCCGCCGCCCGTCGGGCCTCGTCGACCAGACCATCGGCGTACATCCCGTCGACCCGGCGGGCGATGCGGTCGTCGAGCACGGTGGCCGGACACCAGATGCCCACCAGCCGCACCGGGAACACCGGCTCCGGGTAGGCGTCGAGGCCGGCACCGCTCGCCGAGAAGGGCTCGCCCGTGATCGCCATCACCTCGAGCGCCCGGACGATCCGCCGGACGTTGCCCGGCTCGGTCCGGGCCGCCGCCACGGGATCGCGTTCGCACAGCTCGGCGTGGAGGGCGGCCAGGCCTTCCGGTGTGGCGGCGCGCGCCTCGAGCTCGGCGCGCACTGCGAGGTCCTGGCCCGGGAACCGCAGGTCGTCGACCACCGCCCGCACGTAGAGGCCGGTGCCGCCCACGAGCAGCGCCCGTCGGCCCCGGCTGGCGACGTCGGCCACGGCGGCCCGGGCCGCCGCCTGGAACCGCGCGACCGACCAGTCCTCGGCCGGGTCGGCGACGTCGACGAGGTGGTGCGTCACCCGGTCGCGTTCGGCGGCCGACGGCGACGCCGTCCCGACGTCGAGTCCCCGGTAGACCTGCATCGAGTCGACCGTCACGATCTCGATGTCGCCGAGCGTCTCGGCGAACGCCAGCGCCAACGCCGACTTGCCGACGGCGGTCGGTCCGACGAGGGCGACGTGGCCGGCGGCGCTCAGGCCGACGCCACCGGGATGCGGGTGCGCGGCGCCGGTGCCGCCGCCACGACCTCGACCAGCTCGCCGAGCAGCCAGTGCGGCGCCCCGCGCACGATCTCGACCGTGACGTAGGAACCGGGGCGCGCCGCGGCGCCATCGGCGGCGAAGTGCACCAACTTGTTCTGACGGGTCCGGCCCGAGATCCGCCCCGGGTCCTTCTTCGACACGCCCTCGACCAGGACCTCCTCGATCCGGCCCACCCGTGCCTCGTGACGGGCGAGGACCGATCGACCGATCACCTCGGTCAGGCGGCGCATGCGCTCCTGGGCGACCGACGGGTCGACGAACCGGTCGGTCATCTCGGCGGCGACGGTGCCCGGTCGGGGCGAGAACACGAAGGTGTACGCCGAGTCGTAGTCGGCCGCCTCGGCCACGGCGAGCGTGGCCTCGAAGTCGGCGTCGGTCTCGCCCGGGAAGCCCACGATGACGTCGGTGGTGACCGCCAGGTCGGGGATGCCCGCCCGGGCGGCGGCGAGACGCTCGAGGTAGCGCTCGGCCGTGTAGCCCCGGTGCATCGCCGCCAGCACGTCGTCGCTCCCCGACTGCAGCGGCAGGTGGAGGTGCTCGCAGACCGCGGCGCACTCGGCCATCGCGGTGATCGTGTCGGCGCGCAGGTCCTTCGGGTGGGGCGACGTGTAGCGGATCCGGCGGATTCCCGGCACGGCGTCGACGGCCCGCAGGAGGTCGGCGAACTGCGGTCGGTACTGGCCGGCACCGAGGTCGCGGCCGTAGGAGTTGACGTTCTGACCCAGCAGGGTGATCTCGGTGACCCCGTCGGCGGCGAGATCCTCGACCTCGTGCACGATGTCACCGGTCCGTCGGCTCACCTCGGCGCCCCGCACGCTCGGCACGATGCAGTAGGTGCACGTGTTGTCGCAGCCGATCTGGATGGTGACCCACGCCGAGTGGTCGTGCTCGCGGCGGGCGGGCAGCGCAGAGGGGTAGGCCTCGTGCTCCTCCACGATCTCGAGCAGCGGACCCTCGAGGCGGGCGCGCTCGAGCAGCGCCGGGGCGTGGGCCAGGTTGTGCGTGCCGAACACGACGTCGACGTGGGGAGCCCGGGTCTGGATCAGGTCCCGGTCCTTCTGGGCGAGGCAGCCCCCCACCGCGATCTGGAGGTCGGGGCGGGACTCCTTGAGCGACTTGAGGTGCCCGAGGTGGCCGTAGAGCTTGTCGTCGGCGTTCTCGCGGATGCAGCACGTGTTCAGGACCACCACGTCGGCGGCCTCCGCGCTGTCGGCCGGCTCGAGGCCCTCGGCGGCGAGGAGGCCGGCGATGCGCTCGGAGTCGTGCTCGTTCATCTGGCACCCGAAGGTGCGCACGAAGTACCGGCGGGGGGCGTCCACCGGTGGATTCTACGAGGGTGTCGCCCGACCCGATCCGGGCCCGGCGGGGCCCGGGAGACGGGCCCGGCGTACCCTGCGGGCGTGCACCTGACCGTCCTGGCTCTGACCGTCGCCGCCTCGGTGATCGTCCTCGGGTCGATCGTGCAGGGCACCATCGGGTTCGGCCTCGGCTTGCTCGCCGCACCGGTGATCGCCACCGTGCTGCCCGAGGCGATCCCGGTGACCATGGTGCTCGTGGCCTGGCCGATCGGGGCCGTGACCGCTGCCCGCGAGGTCCACGCCGTCGACCGCAAGTCGCTGCCCTGGCTCCTCGTCGGAGCCGTGCCCGGCACCCTCGTCGGGCTCTGGATCGTGCGGATCGCCGAGGCCCGGCAGCTGGCGATCATCGTCGGGGTCGTGACGATCCTCGGCGTGGCGGTCACCGCCGTGAGCCGCGACGTCCCGCTCAACCGGACGTCGGCGGGCATCGCCGGGTTCATCGGCAACGTCACCGGCACTGCGGCGTCGGTGGGTGGCCCGCCGGTGGCGCTGCTGTTCCAGCACCAGCGGGGTCCGATCGTGCGCTCCACCCTCGGGGTGTACTTCGTCGTCAGCGGGGCCCTGAGCGTGATCGGCTACGCCCTGACCGGCACCATCACCCTCGAGCGGTTCCTCCTGGCGCTGGCCCTGCTGCCCGCCATGTTGCTCGGAGCGTGGTCGAGCAAGCGCTTCCACGGCCTGGTCGACGCCGGCTGGCTCCGTCCCGCCGTGCTGGTGATGTCGGTCCTGGCCGGGACGATCGCCATCCTCCGCGGCGTGTTCTGAACCCGAGTCCCTGAGCCCGACCGGACGCGCACCGCCGCGGGCACACCGGATCGGTCGGTGCACCCGCGGCAGCGGTCGGGGGGTTCGGAGCCCCCGGATCGACGGCCCGGAGGCCGGTGGATCAGTCGAGGCTGATCGGCTCGTCGTCGGCCTCGGTCATGCCGTCCTCGGCCAGCTCGGGGTCGATCTCCCCGGTGATGCCGGCCTCGACCTTGACCTTCTCCATGATCTCGACCATGAGGTCGAGGTTCTCG